>DATDOI010000124.1:0-8442 GCA_035293325.1 Candidatus Altimarinota bacterium | reverse complement strand
TCATAGCTCTGGGCTGTCTGACCTTCCAGATACTGGGTATTTTAAGCTGGTGGGCGGGACTTTTGCTTATTGCGGTTATCACGCTGGTGGAGTTTTATTTTACGGCCAGAGAGCCGCTGTGAGATCTGCTGAGCTGCTTTGAAATGCGTGGGCTGCTCTGATGACAATGCATGTTTGTAAAAAAGTCCCATCCGTTTCCGGCATGGGACTTTTTCTTATCCTCTGAAAGCACCAAGTTTTCAGTGACGTTGCAGTTTTATTGTTTCTTGCGACCTTCAACCTCGCGGTTGTCATCAGCTTCAGATTCAGCGCGGCTCGGAGTGTCTCTCATGAAGTCTTCAAGAGTAACAACTTTTTTCTCAACCGTTCCCATGCGATCGCCCAGATCGGCCTGGCCGGCTTTGAGATGTTCAATGTCGCGTTCCATTCTCGGGATTCTCGGATCGCTGTAAGGTACAGCATCTACCGCCTTTTTTGCCTGTGGTTGTGTAGGAGCAGGCGTTGTTGAAGCGACTTTGTCGCCGGTCTTGTCAGCGATAACAAAGCGAACGTTGTCGCTCGTATCCTGGCAGCGTCCGTCGAGACAGTACTTATCAAGGTTTGTTACGCCCTTGAAGGATTTACCTTCTGCGCGTGCCTCCTGTTCCAGGACACTATACTGGCTTCCTGCGAACGGAACGCTCCATTTCTGCTTTCCGTCGACAACCTTGCAGGTTGCTCCGTTTTTGGGAGTGTTGTAGTCGCTGCAGGCTGCATCGCGTACGATAGTCTGACCTTCTCCATCATTTGCGCACATTGCGCCGATGGTTGTTTCGCCTTCGCCATCAATGGTGAAAACAAACGGTTTGTCGTTCAGACTGTCCGTCATTTTTCTCACAACCTCGGAACAGCTGGCTTTTTGAGCGGCAACTGCCTTTTCGGCGGCGCTGTCAGAAGCCTTCTGCCCTTGGCTCTTGTCCGGCTCAGGAGTGATTTCCCCTTTGAGCCTGTCGCAGCCGACAGATAATGCTGCTGCTGCCATTGCAGCGGTGAGCGTCAAGGCGCTCATAAGGTGGGATTTGCTACCTGCAGTTGCAGGCGTCGATACCGTGGTCTTCCCGGTCTCCACAGTACCCAGTTGGTGCTTAGGTGCTTCCATAGGATAGGAATTATGGTTAATAGAAGTTAAGGAGTGCGATATTAAACGAGTTATTTTTATTTGTCAAGGGTCTTATGAACTTTTTTTTAAAGAGCCCGGATGAGCCTTTTTGCCTCTCCAGGAAGGCTTCAGTACGGTATAACCCCGAAATTGTGACAATATTACTGATTTGGCCCTTCCGATTGGGGGCTTTGAGCTATCCGCTATCTCAGTACGTCGGATGATCAACAATCCCGATCCGGTTCAGCGGCCAGAGCACGACCCATGCTTTCCCCTCAATATGGTCGAGCGCAAGGAAGGGCGTATTGCCCTCTTCACCGCATTTTTTTTGAACGATGCTTTCGCGGAAACAGCTTCGGGCATCCGAACTCCCGATCCGGTTATCGCCAAAAACCAGATAGTTACCTTCCGGAATTTCAAAAATACTGGGGCCGCCCCGGATAGTATCTGGCTCCGTATTACCCTGGTTGGCGGCGCTTAAATAGTCTTCATCAAGCTTGAACCCCGAAGGGTATTCATCATTATAAACGTATACATCACCGCTCTGGAGTTTCACCGTCTCTCCCGGAAGCCCTATGACTCTTTTAATAAAGAACTCCTGGTCGTTCAAAGGAGGGTGAAAAACAATCACATCGCCCCGTTCCGGTAACCCCATCTGCCAGCCGAAAAAGTTCTGGATTCCAAATTTGTTCACAATCAGATATTCCCCGGTCCCCGCATTGCATTCACCGTCGAAAAAATTGAACGTGTTACACATTGAGGAGCCGAACACCTGAAAAGGGGAGATGATGAAGGTACGGATAATCACCACCATTCCGATGATAATAATCAGATTAAGGGCGATATCCAGCCAAAAGGTCCACATATTTTCTCCGGACTCTTTTTTGCCGGGGAAACCGCGAAATTTTTTCCGAAGCGGGCTTTTTATGGCCGGAAGTATTGGATTTTCGGTATACGCCGGAAGAACCGGTTTTTTCTCCTCATCCGCTGGCTGATTTTGGGTGTTCAGTTCCTCCATTTTCTAAAAAAAATACATATGGGACTGTACCTTTTTCGGGCTTTCTTTACAAGGCTTGGTGGATATAGTATTGTTTTTTAAGTTTCAGGTTTTCGCTTTTATGGAAGCCTTTCAAGAGCCCATTTGCCCATGAGAAAAGTTTCAGAGTACATGTTCGCAAAGTACCTCGAACCTGACGAGCGCATTGATGCGATTTTTCACCGGCACCCGATTGTTTTTGTGTCTCAATGCGGTCGTATCCTTCTTTTTGGTTTTGGCGTTCCAATGTTTTTATGGTACCTCTTCCCGGAATTTGCTCTGCTCTTTGCGATCTGGCTCATTGTCAGCTGTATAAGGATGATGAGAGCTTTTTATATCTACTATCATGACGCCCTTCTGCTTACAAACATCAGCCTTGTCGATGTTTACTGGCATGGTTTTTTCGACCGCTCCCAGGCTCGTCTGGAGTATCCTTTGATTGAGGGTGTTAATACGGAAATCCGCGGTTTTATTCCTACGGTTTTTAACTACGGAAAAGTTACCGTTCAGGGTGGCAATGTGCCGAACCCGATCTCTCTCCCGGACGCCGCTAATCCGAGCAAGGTTGAGCGCAAAATCATGTCCTATCAGGAGCAGTTCGTTTCCGATCAGAGCCTGAAGGATGCCGACTCTTTAAAGAGCCTCCTTACTACCATGGTCCGGCACCATGCTAAAACCCACGGTACGCCTCCCACTCAGAAGAAAAAGGTTCAGTCTTAAAATTTTATGGAAATCTGGTACTTTCTCGCGCTCTTTTTGCTCATAGATGCTCTTATTCTCATCTATGTCCTTTTTGGAAAGAGACGTTTTTTGAGTGACAGGGATAGAGTCGAATATGTTGAGCACTGGAACAGTATCAGGCAGTCACCGGATCACCGTCATGCCGTCATGGAGGCCGATAAACTTCTGGATATCCTTCTGGGGAAGAAGGGGTACAAGGGGCCTCTGGGGGAAAAAATGAAAAAGGGGGGGAAACTTTTCAGCGATATTAACGGGGTCTGGTCGGCACATAAACTGCGCAACCGGATTGCGCATGAGTTGAATCACAAGCTTTCGGCGGGTGACGCCGCTGCCGCCATGAGGCAGTTTGAGCGCGCTTTTAAGGATCTGGGCTTACTCTGATATCCATACTATGGCCAGGTTTGTTCTCGGCATTGGCGGATACATGGGGTCAGGCAAAACCCTGGCCGGCAGGTTTTTTGAGTCAAAAGGGGCTCTTTTTATTGATGCCGATGCCGTGGTCAGCGAACTGTACCAGCCCGGACGGGACGGACACCGGAAGATTGTAAATTTTTTCGGAGAGGAGTTTCTGAAAAAAGACGGGCAGATAGACCGGGCGAAGTTGGGAAAGTTCGTTTTTTCTGATCCGAATAAATTGAAGATATTGAATCACACCATTCATCCGCTCGTAACAAACGAGATTCAGAAAAAGCTTGATGCGGCAGGGGACAGGTTTGTTGTTATTGAGGCTTCATATTTTGAGCCTCAGCAGCTCGGTCGTTTTATTGACGCGCTCTTGTGGATTGACTGCCGTCTTGACCTGCTCCTGCGGCGGGCTTTGGAGCGACCCGGTATGACCGAAAAACGTTTTCGTTCGATCCTTCTTACCCAGATAAAGCCGGAAAAGGTGGACTATAGACTGAAAAATGAGGGGAACGAGGAAGATTTTTATGCGGCGTTGGAGGAGGTTCGTCAAAAGATGAAACTGGATTGAGAACGGCTTATAAATGCAGTATATTGGTGAAGTACCATTACCAATTTTTATGGAGCGCGCCCAGTTTGAGGCGGTCATCGGTCTGGAGATACATGCCCAGATTGCATCAAACTCCAAGATGTTCTGTTCCTGCAGCAGCAACGCCTTTGAATCGGAACCGAACGAGAACACCTGTCCGATCTGTATGGGGTTCCCCGGACAGCTTCCGGTTTTGAACGAGGAGGCGATGCGCAAGGGGGTAAAGGCCGCACTGGCTCTTCATTGCGAGGTGCCGGCTTTTTCAAAATTTGACCGGAAGAACTATTTTTATCCGGATTTGCCCAAAGGGTTTCAGATTTCGCAGTTTGACCAGCCGCTGGCCCAGAAAGGGTGGCTGGAGATAGATGTAAACGGGGAGAGGAAAAATGTACGCATCACGCGTCTGCATCTGGAAGATGATGCCGGAAAACTCACGCACGTTGAAAACGGAACCTTGTGTGACTATAACCGTTCCGGAATCGCGCTTATGGAGATCGTGAGCGAGCCGGACATGCATACGGCCGCCGAAGCTTCGGCATATGCCCGCGCCATGCAGACGATTTTACGATATGTCGGCGCATCTGATGCCGATATGGAGAAGGGAATGATGCGTTTTGACGCTTCCGTTTCGATCCGTCCGAAGGGTGAAGAGAAGCTCTACCATCGCGCCGAGATTAAAAATTTGAACTCTTTTAAGTCACTGGAGGCGGCCATTGAGTATGAGATCGAAAGGCAGATTTTTTTGTGGGATGAAGGCAACCCTCTCAATAAACACATCACGGTAGGCTGGACGGACGATCATGCTAAAACGTATTTCATGCGCGATAAGGAGGGAGCGGACGATTATCGCTATTTCCCGGAGCCCGATCTGCCTCCACTCATCGTTGATCCGGATTTTCTTGAGAACATGAAAAAAGAGGTGCCGGAACTGCCCACAGAGAAACAGGCCCGTTATGTCAGCGAATGGAAAGTTTCCGGGTCCGAGGCGACACTGTTAAGTTCGGATCTGAACCTGGCGCGATATTTTGAAGAGATTGTTGCGGCGACGAACGATCCCAAGCGCGCAACGACGTTCGTTTCGACCATTCTTATGGCTCAATTGAAGAAACACGGATTGGACATCGCGGACTGCAAAGTAACGGCCTCGGCTCTTGCAAAGCTTATTGTAATGGTGAGTTCCGGAAAAATATCCATGAACACGGCAAAAGGTGAGGTTTTTGATGAGATGTTTGAAACCGGAAAAGATCCGGAAGAGATTGTGAAGGAAAAGGGGCTGGCGCAGGTCAGCGATACGGGCGCGATCGAGAAATTATGCCGGGAGGTTCTGGCAGAAAACGCCCAGTCGATTCAGGATTATCGGAGTGGCAAGAAACAGGCGTTTTCCTTTCTGGTCGGCCAGGTCATGAA
This sequence comes from Candidatus Altimarinota bacterium, assembly GCA_035293325.1. GTDB lineage: Bacteria > Patescibacteriota > Gracilibacteria > UBA1369 > UBA1369 > DATDOI01. The sequence continues at coordinate 3,129 of DATDOI010000124.1, read as the reverse complement.
GAGGTCCAAGGGGCAGGCAAACGCACAAATGGTGACCGAGACGCTCGAACAACTTATCAATAAACAATAAACATTTAATTTTCTCTCCATGGATGCACTTACGTTTCTCTATTGGGCACTTGCTTTTGGCTTTCTCGCGCTTGTGCTGTTTTTTTGTGTGGCGCTCGTGCATCTCATCCGTATTCTCAGGGATATGGCGGACGCTTCGGACAGCGTGAAAAGGACCGCAGCGACGGTGAACGAGAACGTCACGCGCATTGCCGATAAGGTGGCTGAGACCACGGAACAGGTTCTGGAATATATGGTGAAGCCTGTGAGCGTTGCCCAGTTTGTCGTCGGCAAGATCCGGCCGCTCGTTGATATGGTAAAGACGAGTGCTGAAGGAATGCGTCACGCCATGGATGAAGAAGAGGATAAACCAAAAAAGAAACGCGGATTCCGCAGGAAAAAGAAATAGATTTATTTTTTTTAATCCTTTTATGAACGGAGGGAAAAAGCGCACAAGTAAGGGGTTTACCCTTATTGAGCTGCTTATTGTTATAACAATAATTGGAATCCTGGCTACATCGTTGCTTCCCAGTGTTCTTGGGGCTCCCGCAAGAGCGCGGGATGCTGCCCGTAAAGCGGCGATCAACAATATTATAGCCGGTCTGGAAAATTATAGCGCAGACAATAATGATTATCCTGAAGATACCCTTTGTTTTGGAGATTACACCGGCGTGAACGGTGCTGATGAACTGAACGCATATTTTTCGGGCGGTGTTATCCCTCCGGATCCGCAGGAAGGTGGAACTGCAACCGGTCTCGCCAGCTGCGAAAAAGGTCAATATCTCTACTGCCGCCTTGATGGAAACCCGGGGAACTACTATATCGCAACATACATAGAGACTTTTTCAACGGGTGGTGGAGGCTGTACGCCGGGGGAACTCTTGCCGGGGTTCGGAAGCACTGGTGATGTTGCTGCACCTGACTGTTTTGTTGGCGGGGTTGGCGGCGACGAACCCCCCGTGTTTACTGATGACGGGCCGTACGCTCTTTATTACGAGATTCAGTAATATTCAGCAGGAAAACGATCGGGAATTTAATGGTGGCGTTAAAGATGCGCTTTATACGTCGCGGTTCCTGGATCAGCCTGAAAAACCATTCAAGTCCGATTTTTTGCATCCATACGGGCGCGCGCTTGCGGACTCCCGCAATAAAATTGAATGCTCCTCCAACGCCCATTGCAAGCCGGACGTGGGGCAGGTGAGGCAGGGTCCGGTGCAGCCAGAGTTCCTGATTCGGCGCTCCAAAGGCGATGAAAAGCACGTTCGCTCCGCTGTCGTTAATTTTTTTTCGAATCTGCTGTTCTTCTTCATGCGACGGCGAACCGGCATGTGTTCCAACGATATTGAGATGAGGATTGCCGTGCCGCAAGACCTCTTTTGTTTTTTCGGCAATTCCATCAGAACCTCCCAGAAGGAAAACTTTCGTTTCATGTGTGAACTTTTCGCATAATTTTTTCATGATGTCCGTTCCGGTTACGCGACCCTTGAGAGGTTTTTTTAGAAATTTTGCCGCCATGATAACACCCGTTCCATCGGGAATATTCAGGTCGGTTTCATTCAGCACTTTTTGAAAGGGTGGATTTTTTCGGGCCTCCAGGAGCATTTCCGGGTTCGGGGTAGCAACAAAAAAATGGCCGTCGTGCCGGGAAGTTTTCTCCAACAGTAACTCGACCGTCTCCTTTTCGGTTATCACATCAAACGGTACGCCCAATATTGTTACCCTCCCTTTGTTCATTTTCGCGCAATAATAATATGATCCTGCACTCCCTCAACGACCGGTGTTTCGACAATTGTGAACCCGGCTTTTTTTACAATTTTTATAAGTTCCGCAGCGGTGAAGGCGTGATAGTACCGTTTTGTTTTTTCCCCCCAGGGGATGAACAGATCGTTATATTCATAACTGCCGAGTGTAAAGAGTGACCGCGCGATGGCTTTCGTTATCGGCCATATATATTTTTTTTGCCAGAGATTCCAGACGCTTAAGACAAGTATACCTTCCTTTTTCAGCACTCGCTGAAGCTCCATGAGTGCCTGGAGACGCAGATTGTGTGAAGGAATATGGTGGAAGGTTCGTATGCTGATGGCCATATCGGTACTCTCCTGATCGAGGGGAAGATTCAGCATGGTCCCCTTCATGAATGCATCTTCAGGCTGCTTTTTTTGCGCGATTTCTATCATTTTTTCGCTCTGATCAATGCCCAGATAATGGTAGCTTCGGATTTTTTCCCGGTTCTCCCTTAAAAACCCGCCAAACCGTCCATTCCCGCAGCCGATATCAACGATCGTTCCGCCCCTTTTCGCATACTGCAGGTAGAGATCAAACTCTTTGCCGTAGTGGGCCCTGGTCCGGGAAAAATCTTCGGCAATGGTTTCGTACGTTTTGCGTACTCCTTCCAGGATTTTTTTTGCTTTTTTCTTGTGCATATGGCTTGATATACGCACAAGTTATACCTCGCCATGACGACGATGACAATAACGCCGGCCGAAGATTTTGTTAAAGCGGCGTACCAACACGGCATTAAGGACCAGAAAAAGCTTCAGGAGCTTAAGAATCGCTATTCACTGCAGTTCAAAAGGAGCCCTTTTTCAAATATTGAGCTTTTAAAGGCCTATCGTGAATTGATCTCCCGGGGTGAAATGACGGAAGATCGTGATTTCTTTAAAGTTTTGAGGAAGAGGGGAGTGCGTTCCCATTCGGGAATTGCCAATATTACGGTTATCACGAAAGCATTCCCATGCCCTGGAAAGTGCATTTTTTGTCCTACGGAGCCGCGCATGCCGAAAAGTTATCTTTCCAACGAGCCGGCCATCATGCGCGCGATTCTGAACGATTTTGATGCTTACAGGCAGACTCTCAATCGACTGGAAAGTTTGTATCGCACTGGGCATCACACGGATAAAATTGACGTTATTGTGTCGGGGGGGACATGGTCCTTTTATCCCAAAAAGTACCAGACAGCTTTTACGAGGGGTATTTTTAATGCGTTGAACTATCCCGCCCCCAAGGCCCGTTCGCTTGAAGAGGCGCAAAAAATAAATGAGACGGCGGCTAATCGCTGTATAGGACTCTCTTTTGAGACCC
>DATDOI010000123.1:0-8173 GCA_035293325.1 Candidatus Altimarinota bacterium | reverse complement strand
CCCGGTGATATGACAATATGGCCTGGATTCATTTTTTCAATATCCTGCAGCGATATTTCGTCATTTTTAAAAACCATGGGCGCGCCTCCAAGTTCCCCCAGATACTGGAAGAGATTGAAAGTAAAAGAGTCGTAGTTGTCTATGATGAGTGTTTTCTTCACCTTACTTGTGTTCAGGGCCTTTTTATAGTATTTTTGGCAGGAGTTTGGTTCAAGTCATTTTTTAGGCTTATGTCGCAGAGAACGCAATACGAGTTTCTGTTCGTGGGGCGCGATGAAGGGAGCTTTGTCGAGAATTATGCCTATGATCTTGGTGAAGGCGGTGAAAACAGCGGAAAAATTTTCGTAAATCTGGAGATTCAGAATAATCCGGCAGAGGCCGAAGCCATTGGCGAAACGGTTTTTGATTCCGTGCGAAAGGCTTTTTACGCTGATCCGGACAAGGATGCCTATGCCCGTTTTGAAGATGCGATTCGCGTCGTGAATAAGTCTCTCATGGCGATGAAGAGCGAGAAGGTTTCCAAGTATATCGGGAATCTCCACGTTCTTATTGCTGCGATTGTCGGGAATACTCTTTATCTGGCCCAGACGGGCGACGCTGAAGCGTATTTGATCCGCCGCCGTCTTTGCACGACGATAACTGAAGGCCTCCAGGAAGAGAATCCGAATGAGGTTTTTACGAATATTGCGAGCGGCACTCTCGAACCCGGCGATTTTGTCCTTTTTAACTCAACGAGGCTCCTCCGTTATATCAGCAAGACCGATTTAGCGAAGATCTGTTCGAGCCATAATCTTATTGCATCACTGGGTGAGCTGAAGGAGTACCTGATGACGGAAGTTTTGGGCAAGGTAGGGCTCATCGGCATAACCGTTCAGGAGGTTGCTCCGGGCCTCAATGAGAATGAGAAAGGGCAGATTGTCGCCCATTTGCAGAAAGAGGAAAGTTTCAGCACGCCCCGCAAGAAGGAGCGATCTGGAGGTGTTGCGCTCCGTGATGTTCTCACGAAACTTACGGATACGATTGATGATCTTAAAAAACGTCTTCCGAATATGAAATCCGGCGGCGGTGTCCGCACACAACGTGCTTCAGCCATGCGTTCGAGTGAGGGCGGAGGCTTCAGTTTTGCGGGCATGAGCAAGGAAAGGCTCATGGTTGTCGTTATTGCGGCGGTGCTGATTCTGACGCTCGGAATATGGTGGCTGCGAAGCCGCGCGTCCGAGCAGGAACTCATCGACAAATATACGGTCATGCTGAGCGAGGTTCAGGAGGAGATCGCGTCGGCCGAAACGACGGGCCAGTTCAATAAGGATCAGGCCGGTGAAATGCTCAATCACGCTGAAAAAACGGCTATTGAGGTCCTCAATTCACGCTACATGAGTGATAAAGCCAATCAATATCTCCTTCAGATTCAGGAAAGCCGTGATGGACTCGACGGCGTACTCCGGCCCGACGCCAGAGTCGTAGCCGATCTGACCCAGAAACGCCCGAATGTGAGCGCGCTGGGACTCCTGAGTCTCAATAATGTGCTCTACGCGTATGAGTATAACGCGCTGTATCCCATTGTTGCCGATACCGTTCAGGATCCCCTTACCATTGATGAAAATGAGACGGTTATTACTGCGACGATGTACGACGATGAGGATTCGCTCCTTTTTTATACGAAATCAGGCAAACTCATTGAATATAAGGATAACCGGATGACTTTTGTGGATACCGTGGATGGAGTGTATAAAAAAGGCGTGGCTGTGCAGGGGTACAGCAATAAATTTTACGTCCTTGATCCGGAAAACAACCAGATCTGGCGTTACACGCGACGTCGGGATAAGTTTGATACGGCAGAGCAGTGGAATGTTAACGCCGACGTGAAAAACGGCGTATCCATGGCGATTGACGGGAATATTTATGTCCTCAACAAGGACGGCTTCATTACCAAGATTTTCAGCGGCAACCAGGAAGATTATGCGATCAAGAAAGCGCCGATCAAAGCGCTCACCGCCCCCACGAAAATCTTTACGGAACTTGATCTGAACCGGGTGTTTGTGCTTGAGCCTTCCGAAAAGCGCGTGCTTGTGTTCAATAAAGACGATAAGACCGGCGGCGCAACCTACGCGAATCAGCTGGTGTTTGAAGATCTCACCGATCTCCGTGATATCTCTTTTGATAAGGACACGAACAAACTGTACCTGCTCGATCAGAGTAAGGTGTATGTGGTGGCCCTGTAAGTACTTGCGCCGTGTCTCCGCCTTCAGGCGCGAACCGGCTCCAGAAGCTCCGTTACAAATTGGGCAATCTTTATCGCCGCGTCCGGTTTGCGGATTTTTTCTATTTTTCGCTGAAAGAAATCATAGTTTTCCCGAATGTAGCTTACGTGGTCCGAGACGGCAGATTTTTTCAGGTCATCGATTATTCCCAGCTGATAACGCTTGATGAGTTCCGCGTTGCCCTGTTCCTGTCCGGGAATGATGGAGGTTATGATCATCGGTTTTCCCGCCGCGATAGACTCCATGACAATAGCCCCTCCTGCCTTGGTGATCACCAGGTCGGCACTCCGGATGAAATCGGACATGCGCTCGGTCCATCCGAATATTTTCATGTTCTGGCTGAGAGCTTTTTTTTCTACTCTGGTTTTCGCTCCATGCTCTTTGCCAGTCACCACGATGATGTTCAGATTTTTTAACTCCTTGAGCCCTTCAATGATTTTTACCATTTTGCGCTGGCTCTGCGTTGAGGGCAGAAACAGGACGGTAAAGTTTTTTGGATTCATCCCCAATTCCGTAATGACGCTGTCCCGTTCTTTTTTTTCAAATGTTTCCATGAAATTCAGGCAGACCGGGAACCCCAGGATTTTTATTTTTTCTTCCGGTATCCCGTATTCGCGTATAACGTCCGCGGTATCTTTGTTGGCGACGATATGATAATCCGTGTCAGCTATCAGCCAGCTGTTGTGGACGGCAATTGAGTCCGTAATGATGCTTATAAATTTGGCATCCCGGCGGTATTTTTTCCAGATCTCCGATGCCAGATAGTTCCAGGATGGGAAAGTGGAAATGACCACGTCAGGTTTTTCCTCCTCAAAAAATTTTTTCACCTTTGTCAGCACGAACGGGTAATTGACCTGATTGATCAGTTTCATCATCTGCCCGGAATTGTTGTTCGTGCTCTCATAAAAAAACTTGAACGCGCCGGGAGCGTACTTTACGGAGCTTTCATAGTAGGTCTTGCTTACGGCATTCAGGGTGCTGTTGAGCATCTCCATGATATCAACGATTTCAACGCTGTAGTCATAGCCGTGGAGATATTCAAAGGCTTCAGCCACCGCGCGTGCGGCTGTCGTATGTCCGCGCCCGACGCTCCCGGTAAGAATAAGAATTTTTTTACGTTTTTTTTCGAAAGAGACGAGTTGCCTTTCAAAATCTGAAAGTTTCCGGAGGAGCAACTGTTTCCGGTCAGTCGAGATTTCACCGCTCTTTTCGGCCAGATCCACCAGCGCCATCATGCCCAGAGCTCCCTCTACGGATTTATCCAGATATTTCCCGATCTCCTTTTTATTTTTGCGTGAAAAAGCTTTTGCGAGCTCCGTGGTCACGGTGAAAGCTTCCTGTTCAATTCGTTCTTTTAAAAGAGGATGATGTTTTCGTTCAAAACTTCCCATCACATCCTGGATGACCGTGAGAGACTGTTTGTAGAGGCTCGTTTTCTGGAAGGGGAGCATAGGATACGGGTATCAGAGCGGTGTTTGCTTTGCAAACAGTTTTGATGCTTAGCACTTCGCTCACGAAGTGAGCTTCGCGCTTGCCATTGTAGTAGCGGGACGCTTTTGACGCAAGGCCATATTTATTGTTTAACACCACGTTTTTTGAGAACCGCCTGCGTTTCCGCGGCGATCTCTTTTTCTTCATCGGTCGGTACCACAAATACCCTTACTTTGCTGTTTTTGCCGCTTATTTCGAGCGCGTTTTTTTTGTTTTTTGCGGCGTCCAGGCGGACACCAAGGTAAGACAGGTAGTCGCAGACCTCTTTTCGCAGGTACCAGGCTTTTTCACCCATACCTGCCGTGAACGTTATGGCATCGAGACCGTTCAGCGCTGCTGAGTACGCTCCTATGTACTTTGCAATGCGGTAGGCAAGAAAGCTGATGGTCTCACGGGCTCTTTTATTTCCTTTTTTAGCCTTTTCCCAAAGATCGCGCATGTCGGAGCTGATTCCGGAAAACCCCAGCAGGCCCGAAGATTTATTCAGCAGACTGTCGATTTGCGTGGTGGAGAGCTTGAGCATCTCCTGCAGTTTGAAAACAATGGCGGGGTCCAGATCACCGGACCGCGTTCCCATGGGCAATCCTTCGAGCGGGGTGTATCCCATGCTTGTATCAATGGATTTTCCGTCGTAGATTGCGGCGATACTCGATCCGTTGCCCAGATGACAGGTGATGATTTTGGATCTCTTGTTGCGAAGCAGTCTGATGGTTTCTTTACTCACGTACGAATGGCTCGTGCCGTGAAAACCGTAGCGCCGGATGGAGTATTTTTTATAGAGACTGTAGGGCAGAGCATAAAGATACGCCTTTTCTTGCAGTGTCTGATGGAATGCCGTATCGAAGACTGCGACGTTCGGAGCTTTGGGAAGAAGTTTTCGGCATGCTTCAATACCGGCGATGTTCGGAGGGTTGTGGAGCGGCGCAAGTTTGCTTAACTTTTTTATTTCAGCGAGCACAGGCTTTGTGATGAGCGCTGCGTTGCGATATTTTTCACCTCCATGAACGACGCGGTGACCGACTGCCGCGATCTCGTCCAGATTCTGCAGCTTTTTTTTTCGGATGAGTTCCGCCAGCGCGATTTTCAGCGCATCTGCGTGGTTTGCGGTGCTTCCCTTCAGTCCGATGCGATCAATAATGCCCTCTGTGAGCGATGAAAGATGCGTTCCATCCTTAAAAAGCTCATATTTGAGAGAAGATGAACCGGCGTTGAGAACAAGAATTTTCATGCGTCAGGCTTTATGTCCCCGAATGTGCTCCGGCATGTCGCCGATTTCGTATTCAAGTTCCTGCGCTTCGCAGGCGGTAAATGCGGCCAGGTCGGCAATGTCCTGGTATGAACAGCCTCTGGAGAGATCGTTTACAGGTTTTTTGAGCCCCTGCAGGATTGGACCGATTGCTTTTGCGCCCGCAAGACGCTCAACGAGTTTATAGGAGATGTTTCCAGCCTGAAGATCGGGAAATATCAGCACATTCGCGTTGCCCGCTATCTGCGATTTCGGGAATTTTCTTTTTGCGATTTCCGGAACGAGCGCCGCATCCACCTGCATTTCACCCTCAATCATCAGTTCCGGATGGCGGTCTTTGGCAATGGCTATGGCTTCCCGCACTTTGTCCACATGCGGGTCTTTTGCCGAGCCGTTCGTTGAGAACGACAACATGGCTATTTTCGGGTCGATGCCGAACCTCTTTGCCGTCTCCGCCGTATCAATCGCTATATCGGCGAGGTCGTGGGAGTTGGGATCAATGTTCACGGCGCAGTCTGCGAAAAGCAGAAGCCTTTTTTCCAGCACCATGAAGAAGATTCCGGAAACTTTGTGAAATTTTTCTTTTGTTTTGATAATCTGAAGAGCCGGACGCACCGTGTCGCCCGTGGAGGCGTTGGCACCGGAAACGAGGCCGTCAGCCTCATCCATCTGTACAACCATAACTGCAAAGTAGTTCCGGTCACGCACGAGCTTTTGAGCGTCTTCCAGCGTGAGTCCCTTTGATTTCCGCATTTCGAAAAGGGCCTGAGCATACTTTGCGAGCCTTTCGGGATCTTCCAGGTCTATAAACGTAACTTTTTCCCAGTCGATCTTTAAATCTGCTTTCTGTGCCTGTTCTTTAATAACTGCCTCTTTGCCAAGGAGAACCGGATGGCATGTCTCTTCTTTCAGTATGATTTCTATTGCCTTGAGCGTGCGATCGTCAAAAGTTTCAGGAAAAACGATCGTTTTCGCGAGGGATTTTGCCTTTTGTTTTATGACTGATATGAAATCCATGGTTTTTGTTTCGACTCCCTCTATTGTACCATTTTTTTGCTTTGTTTTACATCTTAAATGGCATTATTTCAGCAGGATGTTTTTGAGGAGCCGCCGTCCTTCCATTTCTCCGATAATGAACGGCATTTTTATCAGGGGAAGCGGGTGGCTTACGATGGTGATGCGATTTTTTCTGATGGCATCCAGCACGGAAGATATATTTTTTTCAGCGTCCAGGAGGCTGTACGTCTGGTCGAAATAGCGCAGAAGATGGTTGTCGCTCGTCCCGATGACCGGTTTGCGGAATTTTTCGGCCGTTCGGATCGCCTTTGCGTTCAGATGGCGCGTTTTTTTTGAGTGAAACCAGGAGTATTCAATAGCATCGAAAAGATCTATATGTTCATCCAGTTTTTTCCCCAGGCTGATTCCACAGCCGTAGTAGGGATGCGCGGCGATCGTGACACAATCCGGTCTGCGGGCGCGGTACTCTTTTAAATCCTCGAAAGTTTTTATCTTTTGCGCGTGAATGTCGGCATTCAGAATGATCACATGTTTTTTCCGGATGCTTTTTTCAATTGCAGGAATAAGAAGTATTCTTTTTTCTTCGGCATATTTTTTCAGGTCTTCGTTAAAAATAACCACGTTATGACAGGTGATTGCCAGCACGTCGTAACCGAGTCTTGCGGCATTGTCGATCACCTCTTTTTCCGTATGACGGATGTTATCGACCGGATCCTGTCGCGTGTGGAGGTGAAGCTGAACTTTAAGTTTTGCCATGTTTTTTTGATTCTTTGACTGGCGCGCTAATGAGCGCTCTTGAAAAAGAGGTTTTGCATCCGTCCGTTAAGGAAATGCACTCACACTATTCCGTCAGTTTTTTTAACGCATCTGCCGCTTCCTGCGCCTGCTTCGCTTTTTCTTGAACCTTGGCGGCGCTTTCGGTAATTGCGGTTTTGGTATCCTCGAAAGATTTTTGCGCGTTTCCGGCCGCCTCAAGGGCGTCGGCTTTCAGCTGATCCGTCTGGGCTTTGAGTTGTTCGGCCTGCTGGCATCCTGCAAACAAACTGAGCATTAATCCGGCCGCCAGAATGGTAGCAAATTTTTTCATGAACTCATTTCTGATGAAAAGAGATCCTTAAAATCACCGTTGAACCGGCTCAGAAAATTGTGAATATCCAGAACTTCATTCGGGCTTACGTGCGGAGCGTTGGTTGCCTGGATGTTCACCCGGTTCACCTTGTCCGTCTGTTCCACGATGGATACATGGACAATGAGCTGGTTTGAACAGTTGTAGCACGTAAAGTGAAACAGTCCTTCCATGTTATGGGTGGAGAGTACTTTGATACCCTCATCCATAAATTTTTTCTGGCAGGTGCTGCATGGAACAACCTTTTTGAGGTGCCTGATTATGCCTTTCAATTCAATGAAATTCATAGTTTTCGGTTAAGGGACTCCTCAGCCTCATCTTGCTACGTATGGGGTTTTTTGTAAAGAGGGCGTTTTTACTCATGTATGAGAGATTTTACCCTGCGGATGCTCTCTTCTTTTCCGAGTACCCAAAGCACTTCAAACACTCCCGGGGAAAACTGTTCGCCGGTGAGGGCGACACGGAGCGGCCAGAGGAGCTGGCCGTTTTTAAGCCCGAGTTTTTGTGCGAGGCCAATGAGTTCATCCTGCAGTTTTTGCATGTTGTTGAATGCAGATTCGTCTAAAGATTCGAGCAGGCTTGCGCTTTCCGAAAGAGCGGTTTTTGCGACATTTTCATCAACTTTCATTTTTTCGCTGAGCATGAGATCACGATTGAATTTTTTCGCAGTAACGTAGAATGAAATCTGCTCCGATATTTCCGCAGGACTCTTGAGGATTTTTTCTTCCACGGTAATGAGGGCGCGACCGATGAACGGTTTGCCCACCCAGTCGCGGGGGATATGCGTGCCGCAGATTTCAAGAAGAAGCGCGGCGCGTTGTTCTTCGAATCGGGAAGCGCCCGAACCGCTTGTGAAAGCGTATGTCGCGTGGCCGCGGTCAGTCTCCTGAATATCAACTTTCGGGTCGATCTCCCGCGCAATGTGTTCCAGTTTTTGCGTGTGAACTCTTTTCTGCCACTGGAAGTTGAACCAGCCCAGTTTTTCCAGATCAAAAACCGCACCGGCCTTGTGGACTTTTTCCAGGCTGAAAT
>DATDOI010000122.1:0-3126 GCA_035293325.1 Candidatus Altimarinota bacterium | reverse complement strand
ATATTCACATTCAGCTGCTTGATGAACATAACAATATCGTCAATAACGATGTAACGACCGTGACCATAGATGCATCCGGTCCGGGTTCCCTGGATGGCATGCTTGATGAACAGCCTGACACGCCCGGAGTCCAGCTTTCCAGCGTTACCGGCGAGTTCGATATCGCCCTTGGATCTACCGTAGACTCAGGGGACGTACAGGTGACTGCATCCTACGCAATCCCCCAGGATGATGTTACCGGCGATGGCGCGTCCTCAACACAGGAGACTCAACCTGCGCAGGCCGCACCGACCGTCACCGGCTCGACGACGGTGCAGTCACGCAATGACCTCAAACTCATCCTGACGCCTGACCTTGATTCCATCCCGTCCGATTACGCAACCGTTACAAATGTCACTCTTCAGGTTGTGGACAACGGCAACCAGCTGGTCAACGGTTTTCAGGGCACAGCCCGCTTCTCGCTCCTTGATGATCAGTACGGCGAACTTCTGGGAGAGACAGAACGAATTATTGTGGACGGTAAAGTTTCGATCATTTTCCGCGCCAAGAATATTGCCGGGAATTCAGTTATTTCAGCGACCGCTGAAGGCTTTGATCCCGCCAATGCAACGGTCAAAACTCTTCCCAAAAAAGCTGCGAAAATAGTGCTTGAATCAAAAACAGACACCATTGACGCGGACCCCTCGCAGAGCCTCGAAATCACCGGAAAGCTTTATGACAATGATGATAATTTTGTTTCGACCGACTCATCCACGACGGTCACATTCAGCCTCACGGAGGTGAGCAAAACATTCGGAGCGTTCCTGGATCCCGTGAATGTTCAGGCGCAGGATGGCGTCGTCACCATCCGTGTTCGCGGCGCCGACATCAGCGGGCCAATCAATATCCTCGCGGCGTCTGCGGGTATCCAGTCCGGCACGATCAGCCTGAACGCAGTAAAAAAATTCAACGCTGAGGACATGAATGATATTACTCCCCGCGTCCTCTTTGCTTCGCTGCTCGGCACCGACTTCGGAAACGTTTTTGAAGACAACTATTTTGCCGGGTGGTTCATTTTTGCCGGAAACAGCCAGGATGTCAGCAGGGCGCAGGCCGCCGTTTCACTCCTGAGTCCGCCCAAGCCCGCCGGACGACTTGTTGAGTTTGGTGCGAACGGCAAGCTGAAACTTTTTGACGAAGGCGGCCTGGATGTCCGCGTCATTCCACACAACAGCTCCAGCCAGCCGAACCGGTATATCGTTTCAAATCTTGAAGACCAGAACGATCTTGTGGAAATGTTTATGATCGCCAAGGTCCAGACGAAAGCATCCGAAATTGGCGCAGACGCCGACCCCATCCCGATGCCGGAGGGAGTTTACATTCAGCAAATCATCGGCAGCACGGATTACGACCTGAAGCAGACCGAAACGGGAGTGAGCGTTATGAAAAAAGGCAATGTCGCCGTAGAAATTCTCAATAACGGCAATATCAAAGTTATTGATAACGCGTTCAACGTCGAGTTCGATACAAGCGCTGAGCGACCGATGCTCACTCTTTCCGTCCTGGACGACACATCAGAGATCGCAAAAATTTATTACCGTATGGAGTTTTTCAATGACGTCACGAATCTCGATCCGGATATTGTCGTAAACCTGAATTCATCTTCGTATCAGCCCGGAGTGTACGTTCGCAAACTCAGCTCCAAACGGAACGTTGATACGGAAATCTCGTTCGGCGGAAACTCGACGGCGAAACCGAAAGGAATATACGTCATTGATAAAGACATAACCCTACCGCAGAACCAGGCTCCGGGACTCAATTATATTTCTCTGGAAAAATCTGCCGACGTTCCGGGATTGGGCTTTACAGGCGACAATAAACACATGCTCCTGTTTGCCGCGGGAAATTCCGTCGGCGAAGCGAATCTACCGTATTCTTCGGAAATTGGAGTGGTCATTGGCGATCCGACGGTTCGTATCAGCAACAAATCCACGGCTTCCGATACCGGATTCACAAAAGACATCGGTCAGGAAATTTTTGCCGGCGATCAGCCTATTCAGGACATGAGTGTCATTGATTACAACAGCGACGGCCTCGATGATCTGCTTGTTGCATACGAGAGCGGACAGGTCCGTCTCCTGCAGAATAATCGCGCTTATCCCCGCTTTGAAGACCGCGGGATATTTCTGAATTTTGTAAGCGGCGTCATGAGCATGACCGTGAACGATTTCGATCATGACGGGCAACAGGACCTTGTGATCGCAACACGGGATAACTGCCGTGAAGGAGAAGTGTGCATTGATATGTATGAAAACCATGAAGGCAATTTTGTGCGGCGTAATCTTGATCTGGAACCGTTCACCGACATAAACCGCGTCTACATGCTTACGAGCGGTGACGTCAATAACGACACATACCCCGAACTCATTACGTCGGACGACACCGGAGCGATACGCGTGTTCTACAACTCCGCCGGCAGCATCCAGAAGTTCGGCGACCTCATCGGATCTCTCGGAATAAAAGTTGATCCGTCAAAAAATCTCAAGACTGAAGTACTTGTAACGTATGATGGTGCTCCCCAAAACCAGCCCGGGACGACGGACGACATAGATTTTGTTGCGTTCGCGGTTCCGAGCGGAGAAACAAACCTGCTCGAATCACAGCAGGACGCTCAGGATGCAATCAATGACACCGCCAGTGACCTTGTAAAAATTGAAGGAGGAATTTCTGAAGCCAACGAAGCGAGAGATTTTATCTACCTCGATCTCGATCCGAAGCTGGGAATTCAATCAGTAAAATCTGCAAAGGATGTTACCGATCCTTCCAATGTTACAGCCCGCGGTGACACGATCGAATACAAACTTACCATTAAAAACACGAATGCGGGTTCCCTCCAGAACGTTATGGTTTCGGACGTTATTTCGAGCAACGTCGAACTTGATGAGAGCAGCCTCGCATGTCTCGACTGTCCTCAACCCGTAACGGTTATTGAAAGCGGCCAGAGCCTTCATCCGCTCATCTTCCTGCTCGGCTCGGTTCCGGGCAACGGCACCAGGACGCTTCAATACAGCGTAAGCGTCAAGAAAACGCCAAAAGTAAACATCATGGCCGGACAGGATCTCAACTCCGGATATGTGAATGACAACT
>DATDOI010000121.1:0-2495 GCA_035293325.1 Candidatus Altimarinota bacterium | reverse complement strand
GAAACATTGCCTATAATTTGAGACTGCTGGGAGAGATGCCTGTTTTGATGACTGTTGTGGGAAGTGATTTTGAACCGTACCGCGCCCGCCTGCTGGAGCTGGGGTGCAACGTTGAGCATGTGTACGCTTCGGATAAGGCTCTGACGGCGAGTGCGTTTATCGTCACGGATCGGGAAGAAAACCAGATCACGATTTTCGAGCCGGGAGCGATGTTTACCATAGACACGAGCCAGAGTGTGAAAGATGCGGGCGCGGGTACTTTGGCGTGGGCGATCATCTCTCCGGACCGTCCGGAACGAATGGTGAAGCTGTCTTTGGAGTGCGCGGAGTCCGGAGTTCCATACGTGTTTGATCCGGCGCAGCAGATTCCAAATTTTCAGAATCCTGATCTAATGAAAGCATTGAGTGGTGCAGCCGTCGTGATTGCGAACGAATATGAGTCCGCGCTTCTTTCAAAAAAACTTGGGGTGACTCCGGAAGAACTTTCCGCCATGGTGCCGACCTTCATTGAGACGCATGGTTCAAAAGGGTGCAGTATTAAATCTCCGGAAGGAATGTTTTTTGTAAGAGCCGTGCAGCCGGCGCAGATCGCAGACCCTACCGGTTGCGGAGACGCTTTTCGCGCCGGCGTGCTGATGGGATTGCGACGCGGTTTTGCGATTCAGAAATCGTGCATGGTTGGAGCATTGATCGCAACATACTCTCTGGAACAGCCGGGGACGCAGAACCACCGTTTCACCATGGATGAGTTCGGGGCGCGATTCGAAAATAACTTTGGAGAGACGTTGTAGTCTTTTGGACGGCAAGCGGCTGTGTTATAATGGCCACGTTCTTTTTTATTTTTGATTATGATCACGCAAAAAATCAACAAGCTTCTCAAAGGTGTAGTGGTTCTGTCGTTCCTCGGCATTCTTACGGCGAGCTATCTCACCTATCTCCATTATCAGCCCGAGGCTTCGGAGTTCTGCAATTTTGGCGAGCAGTTCAACTGCGAGGTTGTGAATAAAAGTCAGTGGTCGTATATAGACCTCGGTTTGTTTGACCTGCCGGTTTCAATTTTGGGACTCAGCGCCTACGTTTTTTTCTTCATCGTCTCTCTGCTGGTTGTGAAAGGTTTCCGTTTTCAGAAAATTCATAAGTGGCTCCGCCCCGGTAATATGCTGAAACTCATGCAGTATCTCAGCGTCGTTGGACTGATTTTCAGCCTCTATCTTACCTACATTGAAGCGTTCGTACTCCAGACCTGGTGCATATTCTGCGTCACCTCGCAGATCATCATGATCCTGATCACCATTCTCTTTTTTGCGATGCAGAACGTCATCAACAAAAACAAGAAGGAGGCGAAAGCGTGTGAGTTCTGTTAATTTTTTTGGAATGAAAAAGGCGGCACTTTTTTTTGCGGCGTTGGGGATGATTGTTTTTTTGAGCGCCTGCAGCAGCAAGCCTCTGAACATGACGGAGGTTCAGGCAGCTGACCTGGCTCAGTGTCTGAAGGACCAAGGGGCCCAAATGTATGGGGCGTTCTGGTGCCCGCACTGCGCGGAGCAGAAAAGAGTTTTCGGCGATGCCGCTGCGAAGATGCTCCCCTACTTTGAGTGTGACCCGCGCGGAGAAAATCCTGTGACAGATTTGTGTCTGGAGTTGAAAATAGAAAAGTATCCGACATGGATTTTTGCGGATGGTACGCGCATACAGAAGGTTCTTACAGAAGATGAACTGAAAGAGCAGACCGGTTGTGAATAATTTTTCCCCATCGCATGGAGACAGTGCTTCAGGATGTGCGGCTGCCCACAGTGATTGTTACTGCGCTGGTTGATTCCATCAATCCGTGCGCAATCGGTGTTTTGATTTTACTCGTTTCGACGCTGTCGGCGTTGCATGAGAATAAAAACCGGATGTTGTTCGTGGGTTTTATCTATATTGCGGCCGTATATGTTACCTATTTTCTGGCGGGAATCGGTCTGCTCACAGTGATTCAAAAATTAAATCTGGCTCAGTTTGTCGGCCTGCTCGTTGGAGGTTTCGTTATCCTGCTGGGTCTTATTGAAATGAAAGGTTACTTTTTTGAGAGTAGAGCGTTCATGCTGCAGATAAATCCAAAGCATGCGAAGAGGATAAAGGAGATGGTGAAAAAAACTTCCGTGCCGGGAGTGATTGTGCTCGGAATCTTTGTTGCGGCCGTGGAGCTCCCCTGCACCGGAGGGCCGTATCTGGCCATTACTGCCATGCTGTCCAAGAGGTTCGATCTGATGGCGATCTACTATCTGCTCATCTACAATTTTATTTTTGTCCTGCCTTTGATTGTCATCGTGGGACTCGCGTATGCGGGAACAAGTATTGAGTCTCTGAAAAAATGGAAAGATAAGAATAAAAAATTCATGCGTCTTGCGACGGGTCTTCTGATGGTTGGGCTGGGAGTTTTACTGATACTGTTTGCGCTGGATATCATAAAGCTTGTGTAAAAGGCTAGCGCACCGTGCGAGCGCGGGCCACAT
>DATDOI010000120.1:0-4507 GCA_035293325.1 Candidatus Altimarinota bacterium | reverse complement strand
GAAAGTTCATTCACGACTTCAAAGAAGGACAAAACAATGGATTCAAGGAGATCGAAATAACGCTGCACCATGACGTCCACACGCTGAACCTGAAACGTATAAGCAAACCGGGACAGAGAATCTATATCAAGAGCACGCTCCTGAAAAAAGTGAATGGCGGACTGGGCGTCGCAATCCTCTCAACCCCGAAAGGAATTATGAGCGGAGAAGAGGCCAAGAAAATGAAGGTAGGAGGAGAGCTGCTCTGTGAAGTCTATCAATAAACCTAATTTACCAGAGTTATGTCACGAATCGGAAAACTACCAATTGCAATCCCCAACGGCGTCACGGTTGAAAAACGTGAAAAGAACGTCGTGTTTGTAAAGGGCCCCAAAGGAGAACTCTCCTTCCCCGTCCACGAAAATATTCAGATTGAAATGAAAGAAGGAAACCTTATCTGCACGCGCAAATCAGATGAGAAGATGGACCGGAGCCTCCATGGTCTGTCACGAACACTCATCGCGAATATGATTCAGGGAGTGACGAAAGGGTATGAGAAAAAACTGGAGATCCAGGGCGTGGGTTACCGCGCGCAGCTCCAGGGCAAGAAAATGGTGTTGAGCCTCGGTTACTCTCATCCTATTGAATTCACTGCCCCCGCAGGCATTAATCTGGCTATCGATGCGGAAAAAAAGAATATTATTATTGTTACCGGCACCGATAAACAACTCGTGGGAGAGGTGGCCGCCAAGATTCGCTCCTACCGGAAACCTGAACCCTATAAAGGCAAGGGGATCCGCTACGAAGGAGAATACATAGCACGCAAGGCCGGTAAAGCCGCCGCGAAAGAAAAATAACGTTTAGCATACTATGAAAACATCCAAGAAACTCATTGACCGGAAAAGAAGGCATATGCGCATTCGCGCAAAAATCTCCGGTACGCCGGAACGTCCTAGACTTGTGGTTTTCCGCAGTCTTTCGCACCACTATGCCCAGCTGATTGACGACACGAAGGGTGTCACTCTCGCCAGCGCATCCGACATAAAAGACAGGAAGAGCAAAGAAAAGAGGTTGGACCGTGCAAAACAGGTCGGACTGAAAATAGCGGAACTGGCGAAAGTCAAAAATATTTCCACATGCACGTTTGACCGCAACGGATTCAAGTATCACGGGCGCGTGAAGGCTATAGCCGAAGGCGCGCGCGAAGGCGGTCTCGAATTCTAAATAATTTTTTCTTTTTTAAGACACCATGCAGCAGAATAAAAAAGGCCGGTCACCAATCAGAGAACATAAAGAGTATGACGAAGAGGTCATTCAGATTGACCGCGTGACGCGCGTGGTAAAAGGAGGCCGCAGGCTTCGCTTCCGCGCCACCGTCGTGATCGGCAACCGGAAAGGCAAAGTCGGCCTCGGCATCGGAAAATCCACCGAAGTCCAGGCAGCGATCCAGAAAGCAATATCCCAGGCCAAAAAATCTCTCATCAAGGTCCCGATGGCCGGACAGACCATCCCACACCGCGTGAAAATCAAATTCAAGAGCGCAAAACTGCTCATCATGCCGGCTCGCCCGGGTACGGGCATTATCGCCGGCGGTCCGCTCCGAAAAGTTATCGAGCTGGCCGGCGTTCAGGACATTCTTGCAAAGGCACTCGGGAACAACAATCGCGTTACCAACAGCCAGGCAGCTATTATGGCTCTGGCCGCGCTCAGGGAGATCCCCTGGCTCGCCAAGAAAGCTGCTCCGGCAGCAGCAGCCGCTGCAGTAGCAGCAGTAGCAGCAGATGCGCAAACGGCACAGCCCATGAAAGAGGCACATGCTCCCGTCAAAACCCCGGCGAAAGAGATGAAAGAAAAAGCGCCGGAGGAAAAACCGGAAGAAAAAAAAGAGGAATAATCACATCAACTAATTTTTTTTAGAATGTCACGACTTCTGCAACTCAAGAGCAATAAAGGAGCCCGCAAAAAGGCCAAGAGAGTCGGCCGCGGCAACGGTTCGGGCCATGGAACATACTCCACGCGCGGCATGAACGGACAGAACTCCCGTACCGGCGGCGGAACCCGACCGGGCTTCGAAGGAGGTCAGACTCCCATCTACCGCAAGATGCCGAAACTGAAAGGTTTCAATAATCTTAATCGCGTACGCTTCCAGGTTGTGAACGTGGACAGACTCAACACCTTCGAAGAAAATGAAGAGATTGATGTGATGCGTCTCTTTGAAAAGAAGCTCATCAGCAACAAAGACCAGCCGGTAAAAATCCTCGGCAATGGCGACCTCACAAAGAAACTCGTGGTAAAAGCCGACCGCATCTCTGCATCAGCAAAAGAAAAAATTGAAAAAGCCAAAGGAAGCGCCATCGAGTTAATGGCCAAAACGGAACAACCGGCCGTATAATGAATGGCGTCCGTAAATACATCGCATGAACTACATTCAGCAAATCTGGAAATCCAGGGATCTCCGAAGAAAGATCCTTTTTACACTCGGAATCGTCATCATTTTCCGCATCCTCGCGCAGATCTCGCTGCCGGGTGCAAATACTGAATCTCTCAAACTCATTTTCCAGCAGAACCAGCTGCTTGGCATGTTCAGCATGCTCACGGGTGGTAGCGCGGAGAACTTCTCCATTATTCTGATGGGACTTTCCCCATACATTAACGCCTCGATCATTATCCAGCTGCTCACGGTAATCGTGCCGAAATTCGAAAGTCTTTCCAAAGAGGGAGAACAGGGTCGCCGTCAGCTGAACATGTACACGCGCTGGCTGACCGTGCCGATTGCTTTTCTGCAGTCCTACGGCATGATCGCCATTCTCAACTCACAGTCACCGATACCGATTGTTGAAAACATCGCGACGCCATCCGTTATCATTCCGATAATGTTCACGGTCACGGCCGGTTCAATCCTGCTGATGTGGCTTGGTGAACTTATTACGGAAAAGGGACTCGGGAACGGCGTATCCATTCTGATTTTTGCGGGCATTATCGCCGGAATCCCGACGGTTATCGGTCAGTCTCTTGCTCTCAGCCAGCAATCCAGTGAAAGACTCATCCCGCTCGTCGCCATGATACTCGTAACACTGGCTCTCTGTATTCTGGTCATACTCGTTACGGAAGCGCAGCGAAATATTCCCATTACGTACGCGGGCAGAGGGGTACGCGGCCGTGGAGCCGATTCATCGCTCCCCATTCGCATCAACCAGGCGGGAATGATACCGATCATCTTTGCCGTATCGGTCATCAGCTTCCCGACTCTCCTCGCGACATTTTTCCAGAACTCTCCGGATGAGACCCTTCGCGGCGTCGCATCCTTTCTGACGACCTACCTCAACCAGAACGGCGTGCTCTATCTGGTTCTGTATTTCCTTCTCGTTATCGCTTTCACCTTCTTCTACGTATCCATCACCTTCAATCCTGAACAGGTCGCAGAAAACATTCAGAAGCGTGGCGGCTATATACCGGGAATCCGTCCGGGCAAGGAGACCGCCGAATATCTGAGCAAAGTTTCAAACCGTCTGAACCTCTTTGGAGGTCTCTTTATCGGCTTTATTGCTGTCTCCCCGATCCTGCTGACCATGGCGTTCAGTACGCTGAGTCTCGGTTCCGTACCGACGATCATCGGTGGAGCCGGTCTGATCATCGTCGTGGGTGTCGTTCTTGAACTATTGCGCCAGATCAACGCGCAACTCGTCATGCACGACTACAATAAATTGTACTAACAGGCACAGAGCAAAGCTCTGTGCGCCTATCAAATAAAAGTTTGCGGAGGTAAATACCGCAATGAACGATATGGACATAGTTCTCTTCGGCATACAAGGATCGGGAAAAGGAACGCTCGGTCGGGCGGTTTCGGAAAAATACGGATTCGAATACTTTGAAACCGGCGCCGAACTCCGGAAACTTTCGCATGAAGATTCCGATCTTGCACGAAAAGTAAAAGAGATCGTGGAGGCCGGTCACCTGGTGCCGAACGAAGTGGTCATGGAAATTGTCGAAGCTTTTGTCGACAAATTGCCCGAAGGCAGGAGCGTGGTATTTGACGGTCTTCCGCGCAAACAGGAGCAGGCCGACACGTTTGAAGCGCTCTTAAAGAACCGCAAGCGGGAGTTCATGGGCATTCTGGTGGAAGTGCCGGAAGAAATAGCATTAAGAAGGCTGACAACGCGCCGCATCTGCAGCAAGTGCAAGGAAGTGTACCCGGCGGACTACGCCAAGGATAAATGCCAGAAATGTGGCGGAGAGCTCGTGACGCGCAGCGATGACAATCCGGAAAGCATCAAGACGCGCATCAAAGCCTACTTCGACGAAACCATGCCGGTCATAGAACGGTATAAGAAAGAGAACAAAATGATTGTGCTGGACGGCAAGCCGGTTATACCGGAGGTGGTAAAAGTCATCTTCGAAATTGTTGAAAAGCAGATCCTATAACGGACACCGTATGAAGATCTGGCGGGAGAATGGAATGAAAATCGGCATCAAGGATAAGAAAGAGATTCAATCCATGCGCGAAGGCGGACAGATTCTTGGAAAAATT
>DATDOI010000119.1:0-4141 GCA_035293325.1 Candidatus Altimarinota bacterium | reverse complement strand
GTGATCCTGAGCACCTTTACCCTTGAGCTTGAAAGACTGACGGTCAACAACAATCTCACCCTCCTTTTCCAGGATGACGCGATTATAAAAATTCAGCTTCTTGTACTTTAGACTGTAGTTAAGCGCCATATACCACCCCGCAAGGCGGAGTTATGAGACAAGTGCGTACCAAAAGGATCAGAAATCGGAGCGGAACACGGAAATGGAAGGTAAGTCCTGGGAAAGACGTGGCTATAATACAATGCTAAAAAGTAAAAGCAAGCTCAATTGGTAATGTGTGGCTGCAAGAAAGCCTTCTCCATTGAGGAAAAGAGGAAAAAATGATATACTTAAAGGATTAAAACGTTCTATAAAAGTGTGGTTTTCTTACACGTCACATGGAGAACCGTCTGGGACTAAAAATATGGGATTTTCGGAAGAGTGCCGCAGCGGCAATTCTGGCAGTTTTTCTGTTCATAACTTTGTCTGTGGGGGCGTCCACCGGGGTCGCACAGGCGGCAAATTTTTCAGGCTCCCGATTTCAGCCCAAGAGCACTTTCATTTCTGAAATAAAAAAGTCCCCGATTCCATTTACCGGACTTTCGGTGCAATGGCATGAGCTTGAGCCGGAAGGGACAACGGCAGCCCTGTACGCCCGTTTTGAAACAGTTGAGGGTTGGGGTGCGTGGCAGGAGCTCCACGGTGATATAGACGGCTTTGACGAGCCTGACGAGGAGAATCCGGTTGCCTATATCTCCACTGACGTCGCGACGGCATATCAGTACAAGGTGATGCTCGAAACCGTAAATACGTCCGTGACGCCGCTCATCGAGAATATGGAATTTACCTATATTCACGCGCGTGATGCCGGTTCAGGGCAGGGAGAAAAATCCCCGGTCATGAGCGCGACCATCTCTTCCCCTTCATTTACGACATTTTCCGCGCTCGGAACAACAGCAGGCGCTTCAAGCACTGTGGCTGTAAAGACAACTCCGGGTTTAAAAATTCTCTCCAGAAGCGTCTGGGGTGCGGATGAGAGTTTACGACAATATACAGAGGACAGACCGCCTGAACAGCTTGTGAAACTTGAAAGCGATTTTAAGGAAAAATTCAGCAATGAGCTGAAAATCGCACGCAGGGTGGAGACGGATGCAAGCGGTAAAGAGCTGACGTGGCCTCTTGAATATCCCGAGAAAGTTTCAAAAATCATCATTCATCACACGGCTTCAACGAAGAATCTGAACGATCCGAAACAGGCGATTCGCGACATTTACTACTACCACACCATCGGTCGCGGCTGGGGAGACATCGGCTACAACTATATTATCGATCAACAGGGAAACATTTATGAGGGACGGTTTGGGGGTGATGGAGTCGTGGGAGCCCATGCCGGACGGGCGAATGTTGGAAGCATAGGCATTGCCGTACTTGGCAACTATCAGAATAACGACGTCCCGGAACCGGTCATAAAATCTCTTACAGCTCTTATCAAAGAAAAAGCCGCAAGATACGGCATCAGTCCTTCCGGATCTTCCAGTTTCCGGGGAGCAGTTTTACCGAATGTGATGGGCCACCGCGACGTTATGAGCACATCCTGCCCCGGCGAAAAACTTTATAAACAGATACCGGCAATTATCGCCCTTGCCGGAGACGGACTCAAAACACAGGTCATTGATAAGCGAAGGCCGGTAAGCGGCAAGCAGGCGTACAATTTTGACCTGGGGGCTGACATCAATATTGTCCATCTCGACGCTCTCGATAAAAAAACCGTTGGAATAAAACTTAAAAATACCGGTTCGCAAACCTGGAGCGCAGATACATATATCGCGGCAGGCAGAGCGGGGACGGAAGGTTACATTACGAATCCGGGGGATGTGAGATCTCCGAAAATCAACAAGAAAATTGCTCCCGGAGCTGCGGCAACCTTCGAGATGCCGCTTTCCACAGGCACGGCAGGAGGTTTCACAACGCTTGAGGTTTTCCTGATGGCGGACGGAAAGGCCAAAGTCGAAAAATATATAAATATTCCCGTACAGGTCACTCCGGCCAACTACGATTACGAGCTGGTGGCACTCAAAATGAGCAATAAATATTTGAAGAGAGGAGAAAAAACCGAAGCGCTCATTACGCTCAAAAATACCGGTAACGTTTCGTGGAAAGCCATGGGGACAAATAAAATACTGATCGGCACGGAAAATCCGCGCGACCGTCTTTCCCGCATTCTGGAAAAACCGGGGACACGTCTGGGCGGGCTCATTGAAAAAGAGGTGAAGCCGGGGCAACAGGGGACATTCCGCGTCAATATGAAGGCACCGACGTCGGAAGGGTACTATCGCGAATATTTTGCACCGGTTGTGGAAGGCGTAACCTGGCTGCAGGCGCGCGGAACATATTTTGATTTTTACGTTGCGGATACCGAGAACGCGGCAAAGTATAAAGTTACCGGCGGAATGGGCTCGTTCCTGCCCGGAGAGAAGAAAAAGATTTTTGTTGAGTTCGACAACACCGGCAGATCCGAATGGAAAAAGACGGGCATCTCCGCTTTCAAAATGGATGTGACTCCCGATGCCAGGCTGAAGGTGACAGGTGTGGCTCTCGAACAGGACAAAGTGGTGCCCGGACAAACGGCGCGCATCGCGATGACCATTCAGGCTCCTCAAACAGAAGGAACATTTCAGCTCACGGTTATGCCAAAAATCGGAACAAAAGCGCTTCTGGCGCGGCCTCTGCCGCTCTACGTTAGCGTGAGCAGGAACAAAAAGAGCGACCCCATAGTAGCATCAACCGCGACAAGCTCGAATATCGGGAAAATCCGGATCGGATTGAGCTTTAAGGGGAACCCGGTCATAAGCGCCAGCAGTCCTTTTAAACTGTATGACGGCGCGACGGCGCTCGGAACGTTCCGGAGAGACGAAAAAGTAAGCGTCACATACGAACAGAATAAGTTTCAGGTGCGAGGTGACAAGACGGCTTTTGCACTGAACACGCCACCAAGGTTCGTACCGGACGGCGGAATATTAAGAATAGACAACTATGTAAACCGTCCCGCGTGGAAGCCGGAACTGAACGACAACGAGTATCGCGGTTCACTGGAGGTTCATCGTTTTGAAAATGCGATCGTCGCGGTCAACGAACTGCCCCTGGAAGATTATCTGAAAGGTCTGGCCGAAATTTCCGCAACGGAACACTACGAGAAGATTAAAGCGGTCATTATTCTGGCGAGATCGTACGCCAAGTATTATACGGGCGGCGCAAGGAAATTCCCGGGCGCGCCGTATGACCTCACGGATGATCCGGAACGGTCACAAAAATATCTTGGTTACGGATTTGAAATCAGAAATCTGACCGGCACAAAAGCTGTGAACGATACAAAAGGCACGGTCGTCACCTACGCGGGGAAAGTGATCAAGACGCCATACTTCAGCGCAAGCACGGGTAAAACCAAAAGCGCGGAGGAGGTCTGGGGATGGAAAGATACGCCCTATTTAGTGAGCGTGGATGATCCGGGATGCAAAGGAAGAACGCTCAGCGGTCACGGCGTCGGTTTGAGCGGCTGCGGAGCGCAATATTTTGCTCTGCAGGGCAAGACCTCCGAAGAGATCATCAAATACTATTTCAAAGGGGTGAAGGTCGAAAAACTCCAGTAGAAAGCAAAAACAAAAATAAAAAAATGCTGAAACTGATTCCTGAAGAACGGCCGGAGAACCGTCGCCCGAAAAGCCAAGACCTGCAAAGCGGGTGGCGCTCCAAAAAAACAACCCTCAAATCCGGGAAAAACCGGACGCGCTCTGAAGAAGGGGCCCGCACTCAGGGGGAGGCCCGTTCAAAAAATCGTACCTCTCCAAAGTTACAGCAGAAGTACACGCTGGAGCTTTCGCACAGCAACAAAGTGCTAAAAATTGTGGGCTATAAAATGGTGAATATGTCGAAAAACGATCATCCGTCCGATGATGACGTGAAGGGACTCATCCATGGACTTCAGAAATCCATTATTTGCCTCCAGAAACAACGCCACAAGCGCGTGAGAGACAGGAGACGCAAAGGGTAGGAGGGACAGGATTTCATTACGGCTTACGGTGAAGACTATGAATCGCTATAATGCGGTCGCTTTTGTATGATGGCCGATGGTTATTTTTGCTCTCAATACGGCAACCGATACGAC
>DATDOI010000118.1:0-3885 GCA_035293325.1 Candidatus Altimarinota bacterium | reverse complement strand
GTAGAGAATTCTTCGTTGAACCGGCTTGAGACCGTCGCGTACATCCGGCAGTGCGCGAGCGACGATGACGCTCATCGCGTAGTCCAAATAGGAGGTCTGCATTTCCGTGGAAATGCTATGCATTTTATAGTCAGAAAACATTTGTGCTTCTGCGGCAACTTCTTTTTTACCGCCGGACTCATCTTTGGGGTCCTCTTTTTTGTCTTTTTCCTCAGGCATAAATAAACGCGCTTTAAGTGCTTTGCGAGTGCAGTCGGCGGCTACATTAGCATATATTTTTGAAAAAAACAGTGTGAATGAACTTTAGCGTGCCACTTGTGTTGATGAGAAGCGGATTTTTTGGTATACTATTAAGAAAATTTCAGTTCCATGAAGGTAGAAATTATGGCTGACGAACAGGCTCAAAATCAGAACCCTGCAGGAGGCGCAAATCCGCCGGCACCCCCGGCGGACGACAGCGCCATACCTGAATGGCTTAAGAAAGCGCAAAATCTTGCCGCGCATGAAGAAAAATCTCCGGTTGTAGCGGGTGATCCCGCGATTTCTCCGGCGGCTTCTGTTCCAGATGTGACTGTATCTGCCCCTGTTGCGTCGGCGACTGTCCCTGCCTCTCCCGTGGCGTCTTCTACTGTTGCTCCCGTCGCTGTGGCAGAACCTGTTTCTTCTGCTCCTGCCAATCCTGAGGTGGTCGCCAGCAACGCTCAGCTTCCCGGATGGCTTCAAAAAATAAAACGTGAAGAGATGCAGGCCCCCGCTGGACTTCTGGAAACTGCACCTGCAAAACCTGTAACTCCCGAAATTGTTCTTCAAACTTCTGAATCGGCCTCTGTTCAGGCTCAGAACCCGACTGTCCCGGGACAACCTCCTGCAGGTGCATCCGGTCAACAGACAACGGCCGTACCAACGGGAGAAAAGAAGCAGGATGTTTTTGAGACGGCTAAAGATTTTTTCATAGCATCGCTGGGAAATGTAGAATCCGCTCTGGAAAAGGGAAAAACGGCAGGCGCTCCCAAACCCCCCGCAGATACAACGGTCAGCGATCTTGCTCCGGCTGCAGAACCTGTTCCCGCTGAACCTGTTTCGCCTGCAAACCTTCCCGTGGAACCTGTAATACCCGTTTCTCCCGCTTCAGCTCCGGCCGAACCGGTTCCTTCAACACCGACAGCCATTCAAGCGGCCCCTTCCATTCCGGCGCAACCGGATTCTGTACCAGGCGTTCCGGCAGCATCTGGAGTCATCCAAAAGGAAAAAGCTCCGGCAGCCCCAACAGCGGCCAATACTGCGACCCCGAAGGCCGCACCTGCGGCAAAGGCAAAAGCTACAGCCCAGGAACGACAGGAACTTCTTGAGGCTGAGAAAATTTATCAGCAGGGTCTCGCAACGATCCGCGATCTTATTGCGCCTTCCTCTATGGAGGTCCGCTACGATTCTCTCCGCATTGAAGGTCTCTACGCACAAACTTTTTATGTTTACACCTATCCGCGTTTCCTGGAAACGAACTGGCTTTCGCCCATCATAAATTTTGACGTGACGATGGACATCGCGCAGTTTATCTATCCGATTGATTCAAGCACCATCATGCGCGTTTTGAAAAAGAAAGTCGCGCAGATGCAGTCTTCCGTTCGCATTGCGGCGGATAAAGGAATGGTGAGCGATCCGGCGCTTGAAACGGCTCTTCAGGATGCGGAAGAACTTCGAACGCAGATCCAGCGCGGTCAGGAGAAACTGTTCCAGTTTGCGCTCTATTTTACAATTTACTCCGAGGATGAAAAGAAACTGCCGAAAATAGAAAAACAGCTGGAAAGCATGCTCGGCGGCAAGCTCATCCTCACCAAAAAAGCGGAACTTCAGATGGAGCATGCATTCAATTCAACACTTCCTCTCGCTCTGGATGAACTGGAGATCTACAGCAACATGAATACGTCGCCGCTTTCGAGCACGTTCCCTTTCAGTTCCGCCGATCTTACGTCGAATGAAGGAATTTTGTACGGACTCAATCGTCACAATGACAGTCTTATTATTTTTGACCGGTTCTCCCTTGAAAATGCCAATGCCGTCGTGTTTGCGAAGTCTGGAGCCGGGAAATCTTATGCGGTGAAACTGGAGATCCTCCGGTCCATGATGATCGGTACGGACGTTATAGTGATAGATCCGGAAAACGAGTATGAGGCTCTTTCCCAGACGGTTGGAGGTTCATACCTGCGCGTATCGCTTACGTCTGACCGCCGTATCAACCCTTTCGATCTTCCCGCCCCCATAGGAGAGGAGGAGGTTCAGCCGGGAGATCTGCTTCGCTCCAATATCATCAGCCTGCATGGACTTTTGAAAATCATGCTTGGAGGAGTATCACCGGAAGAGGAAGGTATTCTTGATAAGGCCCTGATAGACGTTTATGCACTGAAGGGCATTACGATGGAGCTCGTCGATCCGACATCTTTTCCTCCGCCTACAATGGAGGATCTCTACGACATCCTTTCCACCATGGAAGGCGGTACGAGCCTGGGACAGAGACTTCAGAAGTACACGTCCGGTACGTATGCCGGTATTTTCAACAAGCCGACGAACGTGGATCTCCAGACCGGTTTAATGGTCTTCAGTATCCGGGATCTTGAGGACGCTCTTCGTCCGATTGCCATGTATATTATTTTGAACTACATCTGGGCGCGCGTCCGCAGCAAACTCAAGCGTCGCATCCTTGTTATTGATGAGGCGTGGACTATGATGCAGCATGAAGATTCCGCGAAGTTCCTTTTCGGTCTCGTGAAACGCGCCCGTAAATACTATCTTGGAATCACCACCATTACGCAGGACGTGGAGGATTTCGTGAAGAGCACGTACGGCAAACCGGTCGTGACCAACTCATCCATGCAGCTGCTCCTGAAACAGGCGCCCGCGGCCATAGATATTCTTGGAAAAATATTCAATCTGACCGAGGGAGAAAAATATATGCTCCTGAACAGCGGCGTCGGGCAGGGACTTTTCTTTGCCGGACTCAAACACGTGGCGCTCCAGTGCATTGCTTCCTATACGGAAGACAAGATCGTTACGACAAATCCGGAACAGGTATTGAAGGGACGGGAAAATGCGGTGACATACACCTAGCTCAGTTCATCGATCGCGCGCTGAAGCTGTGAGTCGGTTTTTCCGAGCACGTCGTCTTTGGTCGGTTTCGCGATAATGTCCGGAGTCAGTCCGACGTTGTCCACGCTGTGTCCGTCAGGCGTGAGCCACTGCGCAATACTCAATTTAAAGAAAGATCCGTCCGTAAAAACCGTTACCTCCTGCACGGTGCCTTTTCCGTAGGTCTGTTCGCCGATGAGTGTGGCGAGACCGTGATCCTGAAGCGCGCCGGCAACAATTTCGGATGACGATGCGGTGCCTTCGTTCACTAATACGGCCATCGGTACTGTCACGGTCGAGCCTGCCTGCGACAGCTCATCAATAATTTTTCCGCTGATTTTCATCTCGGCGAGAGTTTCTCCCTTTGGCACAAACTGTTCGAGCACTTCGTACGCGGCTTCAACGTATCCGCCCGGATTATCGCGCAGATCCAGAATCAGACCTTTGGGGTTTTTTGCCATTGTTTTACTCAACATGTCGTCAAAATCTGCACCCGTTGAACCGGTAAACTGGTAGATCGCAATATAACCGATCGTGTCGGGAACTTCGGTCGTCGAGTTCGCTTCCAACAGCACAGTTTCGAGAGTGATTTCTCCCCGTACGATCGAAAAATCAAGAAGTTGCCCGTTACGGTCGACGGTAATTTGTACGGTCGTACCGCTCGGACCTTTGATCGAATCTATCAGTTCATTTGCGTCTAAACCTGTCGTGGAGATCCCGTCAATTTTTTTGATGATGTCTCCCACTTTGAGTCCGGCTTTTTCC
>DATDOI010000117.1:0-3850 GCA_035293325.1 Candidatus Altimarinota bacterium | reverse complement strand
AGCGACCCAGAAAGGGTAGCGCACATCCTCGATCTTCAGGACGGAAACCGGAAAGTCCGCCGCGTACACGCTCATCTCGCTGTTCTCGTGGGAAACGATCGTGGAGAGTCCTACGCCAATCTGTCCGGCACCGGTAGCCGTGACATCAATGCTCACCTCTTCTCCTTCGCCCGTTCCCTCCCTGGCTCGACGAACAACGTACGTGAGGGCTTCCGTGGGATGATCCTGGGTGATTGCGACAACCTCACCCGGATTCGACACCTTTTCCCCGTTCACCGAAACGATAAGATCGTCCCGCATGAACCCGGCTTCTGCAGCGGGGGTATCGGGGAAAATATTACTGATAACCGTGAGCTCACCCTGCGGCAGATTCACAACCGTGTTCACGATGTCGCTCCCGCGCATGAGCATAAGCTCGAGCCGATTTTGCCCCTGGAGGGCATTATAATAGTCATCCAGAAAATAGACCGGCTGACCGTTGATCTGCAAAACCACATCACGCGGCAGTACGCCGGCTATATCCGTACCGGACCCTTCTTTCACGCTGCCGATGACAATTCTGGGAAGAAACATCACCTCATACAGTCCGATTCCGGAACCGAGCTTGTCGTTCACCATCTCATAACGGCGCACAACGCCATCGCGCTCAACGTCGAGACGCAACGGTTTTTCCGCAAGGGCCATCTGCGCTTTCAAAGGATCGGCCGACACGCTCGAATCAGCATCAATCCCGTTCACGCTGATGATCCTGTCACCGGGCTGAAGTCCTGACTGTGACGCCGGACTCAAATCTTTCACCTCCTTAATAATGATGCCCTGCCGTGTCTTGATCATGCCGTCGTTAATGCCGGCAAGAACCTCATCGCCGTTCACCAGCAAAGGTTGGATGCCGAACGTGAACCCGATGGTCAGCAATAACCAGGCCAGAACGAAATTCATAAAAACTCCCGCCACAATCACCGCAATGCGCACGCGGGCGGGTTTGGAGGCAAAACTCCGCTTATCTTTGAGCGCTTTCGGATCGCGGCTGTCTTCACCCAGAAGCCTTACGAAACCTCCAAACGGAATGGCATTGATGGAGTAGAGCGTCTCACCCTTTTTTTTACCCCAGATACGGGGAGGCAGACCGAACCCGAACTCCTCCACCTTTATTCCGGCCTTCCGCGCGACAAAAAAATGGCCCCACTCGTGGATGAGCACGAGTACGGAAAAAATGACAAGAAAGGCGACAACGGTAAGGAGAAAATCCATGGAAATTAAACGGTCATCACATCTTTTTCTTTGCCCTTGGCGTGCTCTTCAATTTTCGCGTTCACCGCGTCAACTTTTTCCTGAAGCTTCTTTTCCGCGCCGTGCATCTGGTCTTCGGTGATCCGACTGTTCTTCTGCAAATCACGGACGCTGTCGTGAACTTTCTGGCGGGCGTTGCGAACGGAAATGCGCGCCTCCTCAGCCAGACGGTGAACGACCTTTGTGATCTCCTTGCGGCGTTCTTCCGTAAGAGGCGGGATATTCAGACGGACGCACAGACCGTCATTCGCCGGAGTCAGTCCAAGTCCCGACTGCTGGATCGCCTTTTCAACGGCACCCAGAATCCCCTTATCCCAGGGCTGGATCTGAACGGTTTTCGCATCCGGCACGGATACGCTCGCGATATTTTTGAGCGGCTGCATGGAACCGTACGCCTCCACGACAAGCCCCTCCACAAGCGCAGCCGAAGCGCGCCCAATCTGCAGGCGGGAGTATTCACTCTTCAGATGATCGAGAATTTTGTCGAACTCGGCCTGGGCCTGATTGATAAGCGGATCGGTCATTTTGCGCTGATAAGTGTACCAACCTTTTCACCTTTTACAACACGGGCAATGTTTCCTTTTTTAGTCAGATTAAAAACAATGACCGGCATTTTGTTGTCGCCGCAAAGAGAAACGGCGCTCAGATCCATGACTTCAAGTTTGCGGGCGAGCACCTCTGCATACGTGAGCGTCCTGAAACTCTTGGCGTTTTTATATTTGACCGGATCTTTGTCGTACACGTAGTCAACCTTCGTGGCTTTCAGAACAACATCGCATTCCAGTTCCAGCGCGCGAAGGGCTGCGGCGGTATCGGTTGTGAAGAAAGGGTTCCCGGTGCCGCCGGCGCAGATTACGATTTTGCCTTTCTCCATCTAACTGAGCGCGCGATCCCGCAGGTATTCCTCCACAACCACCGGCATGGAAAACGCGGACATCGGTCGCGCATCCACTTTGTATTTCGTAAAATTGTTTCTCATGGCAAGAGAGTTCATGATCGTTGCCATCATCCCCATGTAATCGGAATGAACGCGGTCAATTCCGGAATCCGCAAAATCGCGGTACCTCCAGAAATTACCGCCGCCTATCACCAGCGCTATCTGAACTCCCATTTTTCGAACCCCGGCAACCTCGCGGCACAAATCGTCCAGAACTTTAAAATCTATCCCGCTCCCCTTTTTGCCTTCCAAAACTTCACCGGATAGTTTCAGAAGAATCCGTTTGTATGCCAACTTTCCGGCCATGGGTTATCCTGAAAAAAAGATGTAGGTGAGAACCACTCCAATCGCAATCCCCACCAGGAACACGAGCGGTATTTTCTTCTCCTCGCGCTCGTCCTTTGATCCCGCGAGCTCGGTTAACAGATTCGAACTCATCACAATCTCCTGATCCGCGTTTTTCTCTATGACCTCATCCAGATCGTGGTTTGCAACGAGCTGCACGAACGTGCCAAAACGGACCTTGATGATATCCC
Source organism: Candidatus Altimarinota bacterium (assembly GCA_035293325.1). Classification (GTDB taxonomy): domain Bacteria; phylum Patescibacteriota; class Gracilibacteria; order UBA1369; family UBA1369; genus DATDOI01. The sequence continues at coordinate 1,087 of DATDOI010000117.1, read as the reverse complement.
TCGGCAACACCTCTTCCATTACAGAAGGATCTTCAATATCGTTCTCCTCCAGTTCATCAATATCGTCCTCTTCACCAACGGGCGCCACGCGCATATTCGGAGCGCGCGCAGGTTCATAATCGCGAACAGACTCAAAATCGTCCTCCTGGTCGTAATCAATGTCCATTTTATTCACCTGAAAAATATCGTTCCCTGAATCGTCAATAAGCGGTTCAACCTTTGGCGCATCATCCATCACATTCTGAATTCTGAACGCCGGCTTGGAACTTTTTGGCTTGATATCTCGAACAGCGGAGGCGGACATACCTTTTACAGCATTCCTCTTCTTCGCCGGTGCTGATTTTGTCTTGACCATGGCTTGTCATACTATAACACACCTGGCCATCAACCAAAACAAAATTACATTTCGTTTTCTATGTATGCGGCTACTTTACGCAGAATCATGTTGGCCCGTTCAATCTCCCCCCTTGTTCTCATCGAATCCCAATCCACTTCGGATTTGAGGTGGTCCAGATAATCCCTGATTTCCGTATACAAAGGGTCCGTCACCTGCGAAAGGGTAAGACACAGCATTCCCTGAAAAGCGTTGAACCAGTTATTGCGACATTTATAGCGGCTGTAGTTCACATCATCTCTGCTGACTATGGCAGGAGGAAGATCATCCAGAAACTCATCCCTCCACCTGCGAAAATAGGGATAAAAAACCTGTTTTATCTTTTCAACCGGAACGACCGGAAACCGCGAAAAGGGTGCAGGAGACTCCATAAAACATAAAATTAAGGTTCCAAAAATAAAATGAATAATCTTATTTGTCAAACCCCGTGCCCATTTTGGCACCCGCAATATAAAAGGACCGCAGACGTGTCACTATGTTTTCCAGCGACTGAATAGTTTATCAGGGGACAGCCCCAATCGCTGGATAGCGACATTGAGCCGAAGAATACCCCTCCACGCACTCCTATGACAGGAACAAATAGGTTTCCCAGATCCGCATAAACAACTTTTTGCTGCGCTCGGTTTCCGAAATTGAAATGTGTAATCCTTCCATTTTTTATCCTTCTTAAAAATTGATGCTATTTCCTCAATT
>DATDOI010000116.1:0-2075 GCA_035293325.1 Candidatus Altimarinota bacterium | reverse complement strand
AGGTTTTCGCTCCACGGCGTCCGTAAAACAGTGCTGTATTTCGCCGATTGAAGAAAGCAGGCCGGCGCCAAAAGCTTTCAGTTTGCCTTCCTCTTCCAGGAGACCGAACTCGATGGTGAACCAGTAAATTCTTTCGATCGCCTTCAGCTCTTTTTCATTCGCTTTTTTTGCCAACTTTCCCAGAAGCACGGAAAAATCCACCATGTCGCGGTCTGCAAAAGCAGGAACATGGCCGATAACCTCATGAATGATATCCGGCTCGGGCGTGTAGTCGGGCCGTGATTTATGACGTATGTACTGGGTACACAACATGGTTCTCTGCCCAAGTGCGGAAAGGAAGCTTCGTGAATCGATAAGCCCCTCTATGGGAGCGAGCTGGAATCCATGCAGTCTTTCGATCTGTTCATTCAGTTTTTTTAGCTGAGGAATGCTCTTTTCCGGAATCTTCAATTTTTTTTGCGCATTGCGGTGCAGCTCACTCGCAAACTTTTCATGGAGAGGAAAAAGTTTTTCGATCGCCGTACTCCACGTCAGCTTCTCAACCTTCGTGTACGGGATTGTGGGGATGTGCTCAGGATTCTCCCGAAACTCCTGCGCTGCCCGCGCAATCTGATTCCGCCGTTCTCTGTACTCAGGATCGTTCGCCCCCGGATGGTCCAGAGGCAAAAATGAGATATCGGCTACCGGCACCTTGATGATGATGTTGAATTTTTTCATAATTTTTTTTATAAATAAAAAATGCCTCTTTCGCGAGGCTTTAAAGGTATACAACAGATACGACCTAAAGCTCGCGGTAGAGGCGGGATGCGTAATACGATGCTGCGCTTGGGATTCTGGTCGGGTTCATGTGCAACGTAATACTACTCCTCAAATTTCAGTTCGTAAACCTGCCCCTTACTGAGAATCACAACGGTTTTCCCGTCCGAACCGAGCTTCATTTTTTCCGGGATGCCGAACCGCCCCTCTGTTTTGATCAGCCGTGCCTGGTTTGCAACGAGCGAGTAGTCAACAAAATTCAATGTCGGCGGGGCGCCCGTCACTATTGCGGCACCTATTCCGCTCAATATGGATGGCGTTGCCTCCACTTCGCCCAGCGCCACCAGCTGGCCCTCAACCGACAGAACATTATCTGTCCCAAGTATTGCCTGATTTGTTGCCGCCAGCAGACGCGTTGCAGAGAGGGGCACAATATTCGAAAGGGATGTTTTCAGATCCATCTTCCCCACCTCCTTCTTTTCTGCGCGGTACATAAAAACGGTTTCGGAAATATCGCCTGTGTCGCGGGACTCAAACAGAAAATCTTTTGTCCCCGGAAGCCAGGCAACGCCCGTAATAAGCGGATAGGTTAAAAGGCTCTCGCGTGTTTTATCCTCCAGATTCACCATGTAGAGCGTGGATTCCTCGTCCGTCTGTTCAATAACGGCGATAAGATTATTTTTCTCGATGCCCGGGATGATCACGTAATTTTTGATCGTGCGGGGAAACGTTGTTACTGCCGTTGCGTCGCCAAGACGCCCGTCCTGGTTACCCACAACGTAGAGCGTCTGCTTTTTGGTTTCAGGGTGGGGAGCAAGGTACACCACGTACGTTTTTTCAAAAAAGAGCGGGACGTCAGGGAGCGATTCACTTACAACTTTTGGTTCCTCAAACATCTTCAACCCGGCTTCGTCCCCCAGAAGTGTTATCACCGGAAGAAAACGCATTTCGAGCTCCTCTTTGTGTTCACCGCCGATTGGCACGTTGACCTTCAGCTCCTGACTTTGATAGCCGGCTTTCTGAATCGTCACCGTGTAGTCGCCCGGCGCAAGCTCCACCGTACATTCATCTTTGTCGCAGTTTTCCGATTTGATGTCTTTCACCTGGATAATGAACGGTGCCTTGGTAACAACCGTCAGCTTTCCACGATTCAAAAATACGGCGAATAGAACAAAGAGGGCTCCCGCAGAGGCCGCGGCAATCAGTCCGTAGAGGTACAGTTTTTTTCTTGTTTCGGGGAGCATGGTATTCGCGCTGACCGTTAGAGTGAAAAAATGTCGGTGATATGTTTTATGTTTGCAGTACCCGGTTTTGCCATT
>DATDOI010000115.1:0-4451 GCA_035293325.1 Candidatus Altimarinota bacterium | reverse complement strand
CTTTTTCCGCTTTTGTTTGAGAGGGTGGTTTCGGCAAATTCCATGGATTTTCCATGATATCTTCCCGTGACGGTATCGCCAAAATATGATTGGTTGAAATTATCGAAGAGATCAGATTGTTTGATGATATCTATTGATATGCCTGCTGTGTTTTTATACTCGAAATCCCCAAAAAATTTTATAATTTCCGGAACTATTTTTTTCTTGAATTGTGACGCAAATTCCGTTGCCGGGATCGAGATCATGCCCTGCCGGATAAGGGCGGCAACGAGACCGAGAAAAATTAGCGGGCCAAGGTGTTTTGTAGCGTAGGTCAGCGCTATCCCCACTACTATTGCCCCAAGGAGAATCATGTTTGCTCTTGGTCTGTTTGTTTTGATTCTTTCCGTTTTTTGTACCCTTATCATTTCCAGTTCCCGAACCAGGGGTTTTATTTTTTCTTCAAAAAGATCCGCAAACCCTTTTTCGTAGGCTGCCTGTTCAGTAAAATGAACGGGTTCCGGGATTATCTGCGGAGGGACGAGCGGCTCCATATTGCGTATTATTTTTTATAGTCCCACTTCCAGTCCGATATTTCGGCCGTGTCTTTGCCGAATTTGCGGATGTATTTTTCGTGTGCCGTAATTTTTTTGCGGAGTTTTGCGATCACCTTTTTCGCTTTTTTGGCGAGAGCCTTGTGCGTTTTTGAGACCTTTTCCAGCGCGTCGATCGCCAGATGGTAACGACTCGTTTTGTTCAGCACCATCATCTCGAACGGTGTCGTGGTCGTTCCTTCTTCGCTGTAACCGTGGATTGAAAAGCGCAAGGCGTGTTCGTGACCGAAGAGTAAATTGCGAATAACCCCCGCATAGCCGTGAAAGTTGTAGATGATCGGTTTGTCGGCCGTGAAGTAGTGGACGAAATTTTTGTCGTCCAGAGCCAGAGGGTGGCGTTCGTCGCCCATGCCAAGTGCCGTCAGTTCTGAAACGTTCACAAAGCGGACTTTCAGTTCGCGGATCTCTTTCCGCAGCAGACAGATCGCCGCCATTGATTCCTGAACCATTGCATCACCGGAAGCCGCAAATATAACATCAGGATTTTTGGCTTGTTCAGGGTTGATCCAGTCCCAGATTCCCACGCCTTTTTTTATTTCCTGTCGCGCTTCATCAACCGTGATCCACTGGGGAAGAGGGTTTTTACTTGAGACGATGACATTGATGCCGTTTGTTCTTTTGAAGCAGTCTTCTAGGGTCACGAGCAGACTGTTGGCGTCGGCAGGGAAGTAGGCGCTGCTGAATTTTCCGTGTTTTTCCAGAACGCTGCTGACGTACCCGGGATTCTGGTGCGAGAATCCGTTGTGCTCCTGTCTCCAGCCGATGCTGGTAAGGATCACGTTGAAGGATGAAACCGGTTTACGCCATTTGGTGCGCATCGCCTGTTTGATGAATTTGGCGTACTGATCCGTCATACTCGCGATGATCATGGCGAATGCTTCGTACGTTACAAAAACGCCGTGTCGTCCGGTGAGCAGATACCCCTGCAGCCATCCGATGAGGTTGTGTTCGCTTAAAACTTCCATGACGCGTCCGTCAGCGGAAAGGTGCTCGTCGTGCGCCTGCAGCGGCCACATGAACGCACGGTTCGTCACTTCAAAGAGAGACTGGTATTTGTTGGATTCGGTTTCGTCCGGACACATGAAGCGGAAGTTTTTTTCTTTCGCGTTCAATACGAACATATCGCGCATGTAGTCGGAACTTACGGCAGTGTTGCCGATGAGGAAGTCCGCTTTTTTTCGTGAAATGGTTACGGCGTATTTTTTGGCGTCGGGAAGGTGCAGCTCTTTGCGCACAGCTCCCCCGTTCGTGTGTTTGTTGTCGCCCATGCGGTACTCGCCGATCGGCACAAACTCAAGCACTTCCGGCAGAGGGCGTCCTTTTTTATCAACGAGTTCGTTCACGTGGTAGCTTTCCAGCCAGATTTTGACGCGGTCGAAGTCTTCCTTGTTCTTTTTCGGTTCCGCAGGAATTCCGTGAGAGTGGAACGTGCCTTCCACTTTGTGATTGTGGAGAGTCTTGATGCCTGTGGCTCCTTTGAGCGAGCGCATCACGATCATCGGCCATTTTGGTTTGAGCAGGGCTTTTTTTGATGCGCGAGCTTTTTTCTGGATTGCGCGTATTCTGTTGTACGCCCATTCCAGGGTGTCGATCATTTTCTGATGGGCATGAGGCGTGAGCTTGGTGCAGTCCACGATGCGCGGTTCGTAGCCGAAACCGGTAAACAGATCCGTGAGTTCCTTGTCGCTCATGCAGGCGTAAATGGTCGGGCTCGTAATTTTGTAGCCGTTGGCGTGAAGAATCGGCAATACCGCACCTGATGTTTTTGGATTTAAAAATTTATTGCCGTGCCATGCCGTTGCGAGAGGTCCGGATTCCGCTTCGCCGTCGCCCACCACGCAGGCAGCAATCAGATCCGGGTTGTCCATAACCGCGCCGTACGCCGTCGCCAGCGAGTAGCCCAGCTCTCCACCCTCCAGAATTGAACCTGGAGTTCCGGGATTGGTATGGCTCGGGAACCCTCCCGGCCAGCTGAAGAATTTTAAAAGTTTTCCGGTGCCTTTTTTGTCGCGCGTGTAGTCGGGGTAGTAGTCGGCGAGCGTGTTTTCCGCAAAAAGGTTCGCCAGAACAGCAGGCGCGCCGTGGCCCGGTCCGCAGACATAAAACATGTTCGCCTTATGCTTGCTGATGAGATAGTCCAGATGCGCGTAGATCAGGTTCAATCCCGGAACCGTTCCCCAGTGCCCCAGCACGCGATCTTTAATATGATCCGTCTTCAGCGGCCGCTCCAGAAGGAAATTATCTTTCAGGTAGAGTTGCGCCGCCCCCAGGTAATTTACGTAGCGCAGGTATTTTTCGAGCCACGCGAGTGCTCGTTTGTCCTGTTTTTCTGACGATGTGTTTTTTTTCATGGAGGTGACGTTAGCGTTTAGTTTTATCGATTTTTAGTCGTTCTGTTCAAAAATTTCTTCCTGCTGCTTGAGCCTCTTAAAAGATAGATTCAGCGGCATGTACTTTGAAAAATAAATGAATTCGTGAATGCGATGCATTATGTAGGGGATGATTCCTTTTAGAATATAATTTTTTCGTTTCAAAGCAAAATATTTTCCACCAAGCGCAAGAAAGTATCCTTTGACATGAACCCTGTAAATTTTTTGTTTGTTTCCCGTAATGTCGGCCCAGATGTTGTAGGCTATTGTTTTTCCCTGCTGTACGGCAAATTGTGCCATTTTTGTGGTGAGTGCGTGGGTATCAGGATTGAAAATCGCCGCGTTGTCGCCGCCTGCATACACTTTGGGGCAATGCGGACTTTCCAGCGTTGGATAGACCTCCATCCCGCCGCTCGGATGCAGGATCGGAAAGTTTTTCAGCAGCGGATTGATCGTTATTCCTCCTGCCCAGATCAGAATCTCCGCAGGCATGCTTTTTTTTATCCCCTTTGTGTCCAGTTCGACATTCTTCCCGTCGTAGCCGAGGATTCGGGTATCCGCATAAGCTTTTACTCCCAGCTGTTTAAAACGTTCGAAACACAGCTGCGAAACGTCGCCCCCCAACCCGCCGAACTCCGGCCCTCCCTGAATGATGCTGATTTCAACATTTTTGCGGTTGAACCGGTATTTTTTTGCGAGTTTTTTCACGTAGCCCACAAGTTCGCATGCGTATTCAACCCCTGTAAGCCCGCCGCCCCCCACCGCAATATTCACTTTGCCGTGCTCTTTTTTTTGCCATCTTTCGCGGAAAAACTGATCCACGTGGCAGTTTAACGCCAGCGCGTCTTCGAGAGTTTTGAGCGGATAGCAGTTCTCCTGCAGGCCGGGAATGTCGTAGTAGTTAATGACGCTTCCGAGCGCAAGCACCAGATATTCATAGGGGAGTTCTCCCTCCCTGCGCAGAGACACGGTTTTTTTCTGCGGATCTATCGCGTCAATAATGTCATGCAGGAAACAGATGTCCAGCCCCATCAGCGCGCGGTGGATCTCCACGCATACGCTTTTTTTCAGGCGGCTCAAACAGGCCTCGGTTATGCGCTTATTGTAAGCGGTGCTGATTTCGTAGAGATCAGCGTGGTAGACATGAACCACCCGTTTGTTTACCAGAACAATCTGATACTCTTTGTTTCCGTCTAAAAGACGGGCGAGTTTTTTTGCCGTCTGGAGGCCGCAGAAGCCTCCCCCCAGAATCACGATATTTTTTTTATTTTGGTGTGTTTTGGTGTGCACTTTTGATATTTAGGTTGGCCTTCAACGGGTGCTTCCAACTCTTTTAATTATAGAAGATTTTTTTCGTTTACGCATTGCTTTCGCAACAGATTTTTGGCATATTTGGGCCACATGCAATCATTTCCCATCAAAATCTTCGCCGGATCTTCCCACCCTGAGCTCGCTCAAGAGGTGGCGAAGCTGCTCCACATGAAGGTTG
>DATDOI010000114.1:0-8437 GCA_035293325.1 Candidatus Altimarinota bacterium | reverse complement strand
CGCAAGCGTCGTGCGCGCATCGCTCATGGGTGCTCTTACCGTTCTTGCCCAGTTCTGGGGTCGCAAGTCTGACGGGGTTCAGGCTCTTCTGGTCAGCGGAGCATTAATGGTAGCGCTGAATCCGTTGATCCTTTTGTGGGATATCGGTTTCCAGCTTTCGTTCCTTTCGACACTCGGACTTCTTATTCTTTTGCCCCGGTGGGAACATATTTTTGCTCCATTGGGACCTTTCGCGGGTGAAGCTCTTTCCGTAACACTCTCAGCCACGGTTTTTACAACCCCTCTCATTCTCTATGATTTTGCGAGGTTTTCGCTCATTTCACCTCTTGCCAATATTATTTTTTTGCCGCTCGTGCCCTTCATTATGGCGACATCTTTTTTCGGACTGGTCGTTTCATTCATATTCCCTCCGTTCAGTCTTCTTTTTACCGGCCTTACCTGGATACTCACGATGCTTCTCACTCAAGGCGTACATCTGTTCGCAAATATACCCTTCGCTTCCGTTCAGGTTTCTGAATTTTCTTTCTGGATGCTCGTCCTATCTTATGGGCTTCTGGCCCTGTTTCTTACCGTTCATAAACCCAGACGGGGCCGAGGCTCAGTTTTGTGTCCCGTTCAAGCTTCCGGCTCTCTTTCCACGGTGAAATAGGGAAGGCGTAAGAAATGACTCTCGCACCTTTTTTCAGCTCGCGGCTGAGTTTTCCTTCAAGTTTCGCGAGCGTTTCGGGTAAAAGATAACAGAACACGACGTCTGCATCGGAAAGGTCATGTTTTTTAAAATCCGCAAACACGATTCGTGCCTTTGATTTCCAGAAAAATTTTCTTGCCCGGGCCAGAAGGAACACCAGAGGAGAAAGTTCGAAGCCTGTTGCCTTGACGTCGTACTCCTGCGTCGCCCTGTAGACGATACGTCCGTCTCCGCACCCGATGTCGTACACTTTTTCACCTTTTTTGAGTTTTGCAGCCTTGAGCATTTTTTCAACCGCGCCCATCGGCGTCGGTACGAAAGGAGCACCGTTTATGAGCGCCATCAGCGTGGGGTAGAGGATAGCCGCCACCAGGGCGAATGACCACGGGTTCGGCGCCGTGTTTGAAATGAGATAAAAGAGTGGCATCAGCGCCACGATCATTCCCGTTATTATGAAGAAATCTGTCATGTCAGATGGTATAGAGGTAAACGGAGGGAAGGTGATGGGGTCTGTCTTTTTCCCAGACTTTTGTCGGGGTGAATCCGTGGATGGAAAACGTGTTGCTGTAGATTCGCGTTCCTTTGCGGCACTCCTTCCGGAATTTTTTCCCGAGCTGCGTCATGACGTCCGGTCCAAGATAACAATAGATGACGTCCGCGTCGGAAAGATTCTGATGGAAGAAATTTTTCATGGAGACGTTCATTTTTGCTCCGCTCAGCCATTTTCTCATGTGGGCCCAGATATAGGGGATGGGGGCGTTTTCGAACCCGCGGGCTGTCACTTTCGTATACTTCTGGGCTTCGATCAGGAAACGTCCGTCACCACACCCGAGATCATACACTTTTTCCCCTTTTTTCAGTTTTGCCAGCTTTGCTATGTGCCTGATAATCCTTTTGCTTGTCGGAACGAAGGGGACTTTCGCGAAAATGTTGATCAGGACCGTGAGCAGCATTAAAAAAAGGAATGCCGTCATGCCGAGCAGGGTTGCGTAGTACAGGATGATGAGAAATGTGGACATGTTGAAGAAGCAACTTTCTGTTTATTGTAACACAAAGTCCCCCGATATTTAAGCAGCCTGATTCAGATCGAACTCAAGGTCGTTATCGTTGGCGACTTTTTTCAGTTCTTCCCTTGTCGCATTAATACCTCTAGCTTTTGCTTTCTGATGGGCTGATTTGGCAATTTCACCCTTCAGGCGGTCGCGCATTTTTTCCGCTTCCTCCATACCTTTTTTGGCGCTGATTTTTTGTCCCTGCGCATTTACCAGTTGAAGGCTGTGCATCCAGGTGTCCTGCTCCGCGTCCTTCAGAATATCGAACACCGCTACGTCTTTCAGTGCGTCTTTTTTCTCTTTGGAAAGCCCTTCAAGTCCGTTGCGAATTGTGACGATCTCTTCCGCTTCGCCGTCGTCGTTCAGAATCATTTCGCCGTCCGTCGCCTCGGAGAGATCTTCCGCTATCTGCATGTCATCCTCTTCAACATCAAGCCTGTAACGTGCCTCCACCTCATGCGACTGATTTTCGCTTCCAACGGCTTCTTCCGCGAGCGTCTCCTGGATGGCAATATCTTCGAGCTCTTTTTCAACTTCTGATTCTTCAGCAGCCTCTTCTATCAGTTCCGCCAGTTCGGATTCGCGGTTCCCGTCGTCATGTTCTTCTTCATCTTCATCCATTATCTCCGCGTGGCCGGCACTATCCTCTTCTTCCTCCTCTTCATTTTCTTCTATTTTTGCTTCAATAATTTCCAGACGGCTGGCCGCTATTTCGTCTTCCGGATCAAGTTCGAGAATCTGCCGGTAGAACTTTGCCGCCTTTTTATATTTTTTTTGTCGCTCTGCCGCCGTTGCGAGTTTGGTAAGAGCGGCGATTTTCTGTTCATCCGTTTCCGCCGCTTCAAGATCATCTTCTCCTTCGCCCTCCTCTTTCTTCTTCGCTTCGTCTTCCTGCACAATTTTTTCCAGTTCAACCACCAGCGCCATGCGCTCATGATGATTGAGTGCATAGAAGTCGCGTTTTGAGTTTACGCCGCTGTATTCGTCCTGAACCTCTTCCGGCAGCTTGCGAAACCGCTCTGTAAGAACTACGCGAGGGGAGAGAAGTTCGTCGAACCTTGCAATTGTTTCGCGTTTTTTATCGAGTGCCTGTTTCCCCCACCATTCCAGGCAGCGGGTTAGTGTTTTTTCGTTGATGTATCCCTCTTCCTGCGCATTTTCCAGAAGGACCTTATATTCGTCGCCCAGCTCTTCAGCCTCTTCCTGCTCCTCTTCGATTTTTTCAAGTTGCGCTTTTAGCGCCGGAAGCAGATCATTTTTTTTCTTTTCATATCCCGCGCCGTAAAATCCTATCCGTTTCATTTCCACATCGCTCGGTTTCACGCCCGTCTCCTCAAGCCGGTCCAGCAGCCCTTCGTACTGATCGGACAGTTTTTTCTCAAACTGAAATTGCCCGTCAAGCATCCGCAGAGCCTCTATTTTTTTATCTACGGGTAACTGACGTATGTACGCTTCATATGCCTGATTTTTCCCGTCTTCGGATATGTGCTGCGAGAGCGGGTGATTCCTTTGAAGGTCCCGATAGTCGGTCGTTACTTTTTCATCAACCCTCGCGATTGCCACACGTTTTTCATCAATCGGCATTTCGGCAAAATTACCGCACAGTTTCCGGTACTGATCCGGGAGAGCGTCAAAAGTTTTTTTCAGTTCCGTTCGTTCATTCAGTTCATCCGTGACCTCTTTTAAGATGCGTGACTGGTCTTCACGCGTCGCGTCCGCAAGCTCCTCCCTGATCTCTTCCATTTCCGTTTCGCTGAAAAGATGACCGTTTCGCTCCAGCAAATTTTCACAACTCCGCATCTTTCGTTGGCTCTCTTCCACTTCCGTCAGAAGCGCTTTCAGCTCACTGCGGCGCAGGGTGCGAACGTACTCCATCCGGTCCGGCATCAGCTGCGCCGCGCGGCGATAGAGCTCGATGCGGTCATCAATGTCGGACTGCAGCTGCTCCAACCACTTTCTTTTTTCTTCAGCCGGCTGCCTCATGAAATCGGCGATGTACTGGTCCGCCGCGTTAATGCCGCGTTTTGAATCCACGCCGAATACGTCGCGGTGACTGTCGATCGCATCCGTATACAGATCCACGAGAGCCCTGACTTCATCCCGCTGTTTCTGTACTTTATAGGAAAATTCCCGGATCTCCTTTACGTCCGAGTCGTCTTTTGCGTCGAGTTCCTCTTTCAGATTTCTTTTTTCGTCATCCGTGAATTCAATTGCTCCTGCGATCTGTTTCCAGATCCGTTCTTTTTCGTCGTTTACAAGGTGTACATCATCCGAGCTGATAACGTTGGAAGCGAGTGCATTCAGCTGATTTTCTGATGCGCGGTCGTACTGACCGGATTGTTCTAGGTTTGCCCCCATTTCTTCTTGTTTTTATGGCGAGCCCCGGCCGGCGGCCGAAGTGGAGGTGGGATGACTTCCTCTGCCTTGTTGTAAGTAGGAGTTACGTCATACGATTCGCTATTGAAAGGCAATGCGATCTGATTGTCAATCATTTTCTTTGATCGCGGAAAAAATTTCGTTTCGTCCGCTTCGAAATGCGTGAGCACCTGAAGGTCACGACTCATGTCGCGGTAGACCGTTATGCCTTTGCAGCCGAGTTTATATGCAAGGAGATAAGCCCTTTTTACGTCTTCGATTGTCGCCGATGGAGGAAAATTAATTGTTTTGGAAACGGCGTTATCCGTAAATTTTTGAAAGGCTGCCTGAATGCGGACGTGCCATTCGGGCGCGATGTCCCCCGCAACCGCAAATATTTTTTTGAGGGCGGAAGGCACGTGCGGATTTTTCTGGATTGATCCGGATGACGCTATTTCACTCATGAGTTCGGAAGTGAAGATCTCCATTTCGCGGGTTTTTTTTTCGAAATGAGGGTTTACGTAGGTCAGTTCGTTTCCATCAAGAACTCTTTTTCTGTAGGCAATGGCATAGAACGGTTCGATGCCCGAAGATGTTTCAGCAATCATGCTCAGGGTGCCCGCCGGCGCAATGGTTGTGACCGTTGCGTTGCGCAGATGTTTGTACCCTTTTTTGACGTAGACACTTTTTTTGAAGTTCGGAAAGGAGCCTCGCGTTTTTGCGAGATTCTGTGAGGCCGCGTGCGCCTCTTTCTGTATAAAGGCCATCAGCTCCTCCGCCGTCCGTATCGCCGCGGTCGAGTTGTACGGTATCCCAATAAGGCAGAGGAGGTCGGCAAAGCCCATAACACCCAGTCCGATTTTCCGGTTCGCTTTTACGATTTTGTCTATTTCCGGAATTTTGTAGTCGCAGGCATCAATGACGTTGTCGAGAAAATGAATGGCATCGTGAATGGTTTTTTTCAGGCGATCCCAGTCGATCTTTTCTCCGGGAGTTTTTGTTTTCTGAACGAAGCGCGAAAGATTGATTGAACCCAGATTGCAGGCTTCATAATCCAAGAGCGGCTGCTCCCCGCATGGGTTTGTGCATTTTATTTCACCCGCTTCCGGCGTCGGGTTTGCATCATTGATACGGTCAAGAAAGACAATGCCCGGTTCGCCATTGGTCCAGGCTTTCGCCGCAATGAGCTCCAATACGCTTCGGGCGTGGAGATGGTTCACCACTTTTTTGGTTCGCGGATCGATGAGATCGTACATGTCGTCATTTTCGACGGCTTTCATGAATTTTTCCGTGATCCCGACGGAAATGTTGAAGTTGGCGATGTCTCCTTCATGCTCCTTGCAGCTCATGAACTCCAGAATGTCCGGATGTTCGACGTTGAGAATTCCCATATTGGCGCCGCGTCTTTTACCTCCCTGTTTAATGGCGTTTGTCGCCGTATCGAAAACCCGCATGAACGATACCGGTCCCGATGAAACTCCTTTCGTGGAGGATATGATGTCGCCCCGGGGACGGAGTTCTGAAAAGTTGAAGCCCGTGCCGCCGCCTGTCTGGTGAATGAGGGCGGTTTTTTTGAGCGAGTCGAAAATGCCTTCAATGCTGTCCCGCACCGGCAGGACGAAGCAGGCGGCAAGCTGCTGGATTTTCGTCCCGGCATTCATGAGCGTGGGGGAGTTCGGGAGAAAATCCAGCTCCGCCATCATACGGTAGAACGTTTCCTCCGATTCCCCGGGGTTCCAGTCTTTATGTTTTTTATCCACCTGCGCAATATTCCTGGCGACGCGGCGGAACATCTCTTCCGGAGTTTCCGTCACTTTTCCTTCTTCATCACGCAAAAGATAGCGCTGCTGCAAGATCTTCAGGGCGTTCAGTGAAAATTCCGTCGTTTTCCCGGTCCCGAGGAGCTTCGTTTTTTTTGCCCGCAGTTCGGCGTGTTTCTGCCGGTACAGAATGTACGCCTTGGCGGTTTTGGCGTGTCCGTCCTCAATCAGGATTTTTTCCACCAGATCCTGTATCTGCTCTACGGAAGGTATGTCCGTTTTCTTTTTATAAAAAACCGTCAGTACGGCCGAAACCTGCCCCGATATTTTTTCCGCGAGCGACCTGTCTTTCCCGCCGACGCTTTGCGCGGCATTCCAGATAGCCTGTGTGATTTTGTTTTGATCGAACGGAACTTTTCGCCCGTCGCGCTTCCGTACCTGATGAATGGATGCCATGGGCGTCCAAAAAGCTTTAAACAGTATTGAAGCGTAGCTTATAGCTCTGAAATCGTCCAGCGCTCTTCTTTTTTCAGTTCACCCTGAATTGCGAAACCTGACGCTTTGGTGTGCCCACCTCCTCCCAGGCTTTTGGCGATTTCGGAAACGTTCACGTTTTCGCGTCTGGTGCGGAGCGATCCCCGAACCTCTCCGCCCGAATCTTCACACAGGAGCGTTGCGAACTGCGATTCCGGCACCGAACTGAGATAGTCTATGACGCCGCTCAGATCCTCCCGGTTCGCGTTGCATTCACTGATATCATTTTTCGTTACCGCCGACACGACAACGTTTTTGTCCGTGAGTTCAACACCGCTTAAAACTTTTCCCCATAGTTTCAGCTGCCCGACGGTGTGACTTTTGAAAAGATTTTTTATGATGAGCTCCCGATCCGCTCCATGCAGGAGAAGCTTTGCGGCAAGATCGTAGACCTCCTCGTTCGTGTTCGAGTGCATGAAACTTCCCGTGTCGAAATACAGGCCGTACAGAAGACAGGTTGATATCTCCGGAGTGATCCTTTCACCCCAGTGGTTCAGGAGGTTGTACATGATGGCCGTTGTGGACGCGGCGTCGCTGATCACCAGATTGATCGTTCCGTACATGGCATTGGAAGGATGATGGTCAATGTTGATGAAAGTTTTTGAACCATCCAGAACTTCCGGATACAGAAGGGGATACGCAGCCTGACTTGTTGATCCGGCGTCAACGGAAACGAACGTGTCGAAATCATCCGGAGACGCGTGGGTGACGAACTCTTCAAAAACAGGCAGAAATCTGGCCGTAACCGGGAGCTGGTCTACGCAGTAGGATGTCACTTTTTTCCCGCGCTGTTCCAAAACGCGTCGCAAAGCTGCGCTTGTGCCGATGGTGTCCGGGTCCGGATTGCGATGGGAAATAAGGAGGATATTGTGCGCCGCATTGAGCGCTTCATTGATCTGATCGGCGATGGCGGCGGGAATATCCATACAACACCCGGAGAAGATTGGGTGTCAGCATAGCGCGTCCAAAATAGCCCTTCAATTAAATCAGGATGCCGGCGGATAGATTTGTTGTCCGGAGTCCTCTTCGTACAGAAAAATCGCCCGGGTTGGGCAGGCTTCAGCTCCCAGCCTGATCGTTTCGTCGTCCGCGCCTTTGGAATTGATCACGATCGCTTTCCCTTCCTCATCCAGCTGGAAAACGTCTCCGGCTATCGCTACGCAGGGAGCAGCACCAATACACAGATCGCGATCAACAACTATTTTCATCGGAACGGTCGGGACAAATTAATCCATATCTTTATGCCACCAGACCTCAACGGGCATGTCGTTTTTGGACCAGTGGATTTTCAGTTCACCGCCTTTATACGATTCGCTTATTTTTTTGCCCATCCGTACCGCGAGCTGGTTTTTTACCGTGTAGACGGTTGTTTTATCGGGTCCATGTTCCTCCACGTTTACGATTTCGTTCGTGACGTCGTCGAGCTTTGCGTGTTCACCCATGTGATGAATGATACCCATAATTTCCTCTTTGTGTTTTTCCAGAAATTTACCGGAAAGATGAAGAACGCCGTCGCATTCACCTTCGGCTATCATGCGCGTGGCCTGTGATTGTCCGTCTTCAATATTATCAATCTGCATCGGATCCAGTTCCGAAAGTGTACGCCAGTGTTTGTCCTGGTAGACCATATGGCCGTCCTGATCCATGAGAGGATGCTTTACGGGTTTTGGGAAACGTCGCTTGTCATTGGGGTGGTGCGCGATATCTTTGTGGGGTTCCATGGTGTCAGGTTAGAAATGAAATATTATTTTTTGATGGATTTGAAGAGCTGGTTCGCCATATCCCAGTTCAGGTTTTTCATGTAGTCCTCAATGTAGGTCTTTCTATCCGAGCCGTAATCAATGAAGTAGGCGTGTTCGTACATGTCGAGCACCACGACCGGCATGGCTCCCCAGATACCACCATGGTTGTGCGAATCGCAAAGGTAGTTATGAAGGTGGCCCGTGTTGTAATCGTAGGCGAGTACGACCCAGCCTCGCGCAACCATGCCTGCAGCTTTGAAATCTTCCAGCCATTTTTCAAAAGAACCGAACTCTTTGGCAATCGCG
>DATDOI010000113.1:0-4676 GCA_035293325.1 Candidatus Altimarinota bacterium | reverse complement strand
CGCTCCTGGTGCCGGTCGTACTGCTGCAGAGCAATCAATATTTCCTCTTCACTCTTCTCACCCATTTTAGGCAAATCTCTGAGCTTTCCGGCCTCAGCCGCTTTCCTCAGTTTCTCAATGGAATCTATTTTCAGTTCACTGTAGAAAAGTTTTACTTTTTTGGGACCGACGCCGCGCACGCGGAGCATGTCCAGCAGCCCATGCGGGAAAGTTTTTATCAGCTCAGTGTGGTATGTGCATTTTCCGGTACTCAGAAGTTCCACAATTTTCGCCGCAAGATCTTTCCCTATGCCGGGAATATCCTCCAGTTTTTTCGGATTCTCCGTGTAAACGTCTTTCAGGTCACGTCCGAGCTGCGATATCGTCAGAGCCGCTTTCTGATAGGCTAAAACCCGGAAGCGATTGGCTCCCTGAATTTCGAGAATATCACCGATCTCCTGAAAAATTTCCGCAATGCGCTGATTATCCATGGATGCGAATGATAGACGCGCCAAGTATATCAAATTATAATGGAAGCACGAAGCGGGTGGGGAATACCATTACTCACGTCCATGACAAATTCCAGGGATCCCGAGGTCTTAAAAATTCCGGCATATCAGCGAAAAAAATCTATCATTTCGCAGGCAAAGCAGAGGCTTATTTTAACGGCTCTCGATCGCAAGGAGGCACGGCTTGGAATTCATTCAAAGCAGGCGACGGCCCCTATAGGTCCGCGTGAAACGCTCGTGCCGAAAGCAAGAAAACGCAAAATTGGAACATCTCCCAGATTACTCAAGACATCCGGATTGGCGGCTGCATCACAGTCAGCCCTTGAACCGGACATTCAGTCTCTGCCGTCAAAAAAAATTGCCGCTATCGGAACGGTAACTCACTATCTCGGGAAAATTGATGTAGCTATCATCAAGCTCTCGGCTGCGCTTGGAGTGGGGGACACGGTCATTGTTGAAGGAGAAAACCATCTTTTTTTTCAGCAGATAGAGGAGATTCAGATTGATAGAAAACCTGTTAAGAACGCCAAAAAAGGCGCGCACATCGGGGTTAAGACCGCGTATCCGGCAAAAGTGAACGGCAAACTTTATTCTTTTGCCAGGCGATAGAGCTCTTCAGAAAGCTGGATATTTTTTTGAGCCGCATCACTGATCACCTGAACGGCTTTTTCCTTGTCTCCACCTTTCAGAAAAAGGCGCGCCAGGGCTTCGTACGCCTCATCGCAGCCATTGCCCATCGCCATGCGGTAGACCGATTGAGCGTTTATACCTTTGCCGTGCTCTTCCAGCAGCTGACCCAAAAAAAGCAGGGCCCTCATATCCTTTTCTGCATAGGCCGCGAGATAGGCCTGTCTCGCGGTATCAAAATCTCCGCGGGCGTGTGAGATTCTTCCCCGCTCAAGATGGGGCAGATTGCGGAACATGACGGTCGAAATCCTCGCCGAAAAATTTTTCACGAGACCCGAGGGTGCATCGCGTGAAATACAGTTCAGAACTTCGTCGACAGGAGCCTGCTCAATGCGCCTTTGGCGCTCGGATTCAGGCAGCCCGGCGAGAAGCTCTTCCAGTCGGGCAAGTCGGTCCGGAGATGAGTCATATGCAGTCATAATGCGCTTCTGAACTGGTAAAAGTGGGGTTTTTGTGGTATCATGAAAAGATAGGTAAGGGCTCATTTTTATGGTTCAGCCAATAAAAATCAAGAACTTTATTGACGGGCGCTGGGTGGAAGCCATCCAAAAGCGCACGTTTGAGCGTGAAAATCCGGCTTTTACGGACCGGATAGTTGCGATTGTGCCGCGTTCGACAGCGCAGGATGTTGACGCTGCAGTGGCTGCGGCAAGGAAAGCTTTTCCCGCATGGCGCGATCTGCCGGCTCCAAAGAGAGGCGAGATCCTTTTTCGCGTGTCGGAACTGCTCCTGAAAAATAAGGATCGCCTGGGCGATCTTGTGGCGAATGAAATGGGAAAAGTAAAAAAAGAGAGTTACGGGGATGTACAGGAGGCGATAGACATGGGGTACTTCATGGCCGCTGAGGGCCGGAGACTTTACGGGGAAACGATGCCGTCGGAGCTGCCGGACAAATCCATCAGAACCATCAGACAGCCGCTCGGCGTATTCGCGGTCCTGACGCCATGGAATTTTCCAATGGCAATTCCGGCATGGAAGCTTTTTCCTGCACTCGTGAGCGGAAATACAGTCGTATTCAAACCGTCACAGTATACTTCCGCCTGTGCGTACGAAATGGTGAAAATTTTTGAGGAGGCAGGTCTGCCGCCTGGAGTTCTCAACCTTGTAACAGGTTTTGGCGACGAGATCGGCGATTATCTGGTGCAGCATCCGGGAATAAACGGAGTCACTTTCACCGGCTCCACCGCTGTGGGGAAAAAAATCGGTGCCTTTTGCGGAGCAAATCTGCGGAAACACTCACTGGAGATGGGCGGGAAAAACGTCATTATCGTCATGGACGACGCCAACCTCGATCTTGCCGTGGAAGGCTGTATCTGGGCGGCATTCGGGACGACGGGACAACGCTGTACGGCTGCGTCCAGAATCATTGTTCATAAAAAAGTGTACGAAGAGTTCCGCGATAAACTTGTGAAAGCCGCGCAGAATCTGAAACTCGGATATGCGCTGGATAAAGTCATTGATATGGGGCCGCTGGTAAACGCCGACGCGCTTAATAAAACGGAAAAGTACATGGAGATCGCGCGCAAAGAGGACAAGGCAAAAATTATCTGCGGCGGCAAACGCGCCACCGGCAAGGGTTTGGAGAAAGGTTATTTTTTTGAACCGACGATTTTTGAAGAGGTGACTCCCGCAATGAGAATTTTCTGCGAAGAGATTTTCGGGCCTGCAACGGCGCTTACCGTGGCAAAAGATCTGGATCAGGCAATCGAATATGCCAACTCGTCCGACTACGGACTCTCCGCATCTATTTTTTCAACGAACGTCTACAACACCGAAAAGGCCGCCAACCTTCTGCAAACGGGTCTTGTGTACGTGAACACGTCCACCATCGGCGCTGAAATACAGACGCCGTTCGGAGGACTCAAAAACACCGGAAACGGCCACCGCGATGCCGGGGGCAAAGGCGGCGCCATTGATACGTTTACCGAAATGAAAGTTATTTCCGTGGACTATTCCGGCAAAATCCAGAAAGCACAAATTCAGGAAAACAAATGAACCGAGACACGGCAAAACCGCACGTAAAAAACAGACTGCCCGGACCAAACGCACAAAAATGGGTAACGTTCCATTTGAAGAACGCGGCAAAAGCAACCTACGAAAAGCATTTCGTGTGGGATCGCGCGGCCCCGGCAACCGGCCCTTTCTGCACGGATCCGGACGGGAACGTTTTTCTGGATTTTGCGAGCCACGTTGCGGCCAACCCGCTCGGTTACAACCATCCGGAGCTTACGGCTCTGGCACAAAAACTTGCAAAAATTGATCCCGACCGTTACGCCGGAACGGATTTTATCGGCGCATTCGGGAACGACCCAAAGTCCGCATCGCTCCCGACTCCATCGCACCTCCACGAAAAAATTCTGGAGATCACGTCGCAATTCGGGTTCAAAAAAGCTTTTTTTACAAACTCCGGCGCCGAGGCGGTGGAGAACGCCATGAAGCTCTGCTATCAGTACCGGAAAAATTTCGGCTACGGGTTTACCTTTAACGGAGCTTTTCACGGTCGCACGCTTGGCGCGCTCTCTTTGAATCGGAGCAAAAAAGCGCACCGCATGTGGTATCCGCAGATCCCAAAAATCATCAGCGTACCGTTTTATTCCCACTATTCAAAGCAAAACGGCGACACGATCGAAGCGATGCTGGATTCCGGAACGGGATGGATTGACCCATCAGAAGTGGCATTTATTATCATTGAACCGATTCAGGGTGAGGGGGGGTATAGAATCGCAGACGCCAAAACCATTCAAAACCTTGCATCTCTGGCAAAAAAACACGATATTCCTCTGATCTGCGACGAAATCCAGTCCGGCATGGGGCGCACCGGAAAATGGTGGGCGAGCGAACATTTTGGCATTAAGCCGGACATTATCACCGCGGGAAAAGCACTGCGCATCGGTGCGACAATCGGGAATGAGAAACTTTTTCCAACGGAAGAGTACCGCATCGGTTCAACGTGGGGAGAAGGGAACGCAATCGCTTCGGCCGTCGGTTATAAAACAATCGAAATTATTCAGAAAGAAAACCTGCTCAAAAATGCAGAAAAAATGGGAAACTACTTTCTAAAGGAGTTGCGAAAAATTCAAGCCAGATTTCCGTCACTGGTGGAAGACGTTCGCGGTATCGGGCTGATGGATGCGATAGAACTCCGGACACAGGAGCAGCGCAACAAATTCCAGCAGACGGCTCTGGAAAGGGGTATAATCATTTTGGGTTGCGGCGAAAAAACCATTCGTCTGCTGCCACCGCTCAATGTGACAAAGCGGGAAATAGACATTGGTCTTGAAATCATTGATGGCTCGCTCAAGAAAATCAAAAAATAGCCGTTCAAACGGTATCGCGCAAAAAAAGCGCATACAAAAGCCGGGCGCGACAAAATCCCGCGTTGTTCTTATGGGCGTACAGTCCTGTTTAGGCGGGAACGCCGGCGGCTGCGAACTCGGCCCGACAGAGATTCGCCGCTTTCTCCTGCCACTTTTGAAGAAAGGAAAAATTCACTGTGAAGAT
>DATDOI010000112.1:0-2061 GCA_035293325.1 Candidatus Altimarinota bacterium | reverse complement strand
CGGAAACGAGAGGTCGGCGGGAGCGACACACAGAAGATCACCTCCCTGAAGCGAAAAGCAGCCAAAGTACACCTGTCCCTTGTCGGAATTTTCGACAACACATTCTGATTGCCGTCAATACAAAAATACGGCGAGGATATGTTAGGATGCCTATCGAACCTAACACCATTTCCGTATGCTCAACAGACTGTTCGAAAATCTGGGACTTACCGGCAAGGAGGCAAAAATCTACCTCGCCGCTCTCGAACTCGGGTCGAATCCCGTCTCCGCAATCGCTTCAAAAGCAAAACTGAACCGCGTCACGACGTACGATATCCTGGAGAAGCTGATCAAGAGGGGCATGGTCAGCTCGATCATCAAGAGAAAAATTAAATTCTTCACGGCTGTTGATCCAGAACTGCTGCTCACTGAGTTTAAAAAAAGGACGGGAGAACTGGAAAAAGCTCTACCCGATCTGAAGCGGCTCTACGGCGAAACGGTCCATCCAAAAGTCCGCTATTTTGAGGGCATTGAGGGTATTAAGAGTATTTATGCGGAGACGCTTACGAGCAAAACGGAGATCCTGAACTACTGTAATTCCAAGGAGATTCGTGAATTCTGGGCGCAATACGATCAGGAGTATGTTCAGGAACGCGTTCAAAAAAACATCAGTCTCCGCGGCATCGCGCCGGATGACGAGTACGGCCGCCGGGTTCATGCCGAAGATAACGCCATGAATCGGGAAATCCGGCTTGTCCCGAAAGATAAATACAATTTCACGAACGAAATTCATATCTTCGAAGACAAAGTGGCGATTATTTCATTTAAAGATGAATTGATCGGCATGATTATTGAATGCGGAGAGATTTCAAAAACCCAGCGGGCCATCTTTGAAATGGTCTGGAACTTTGCAACGGAGCCCGTGCGCATACCGGAAATGAACATCCGGAGAGTTGGCGGTATAAAGAAAAAAGAGGATGAAAAAGAGGCCCAGCCTGAGAGTCAGGTGAGCCTCTTTATGTAATGTACCTATATGCGTGCGCGCCTGGTGGCGCGACTTGAGCAGCGGGAGTTTAGATTTTCCCGAGGTTGTGAAGTTTAAAGATCACAGCCGCCACCTCCGCCCTTGTCGTAAACTGAGTCGGGTAGAGATTATTGCCCGTAAAGAGCGAATTATCGTAGGAGTATTTGGCGTATCCGCTATACCACTGCCCGCTCATGACATCGTCATACGATGTGCTGTTTTCACCGGGCATACTGTCACTCAAATTTCTTAAAATGAGTGCCAGAAACTCCACGCGATTCACGGAACGTGCAGGACGGTAATAACCCGCATCTGCGCCCCCCTCATAACCGGTGATCATATCAATGGCAACACCCCGGCAGATGTACTGGTACGCCCAGGAGGTTGGAGTGACATCCGGAAAGGGGTCAGTTCCGTCACAGTAGTCCTCAGCGTCATCATAGAGGTTGAACGTCTCGAGTGAAATCTTTGCAATCTGATCGCGCTGCAACAGATCATCGGGAGCAAACGTACCGTCCGGATTTCCGGTCATGGCACCGATGCTTTTGACATATTCAATGGCATCACAGTCAGAATCGCTTGCCGCTACATCCGTATATCCTGCACACTTCTCTGATGTTGGTGGAGTCACAGTATCGGCAACGGTAAAGCTTTCCTGAACGGAAAGAACATCCTTCATACCGTCTTTTCCCCACACCTTAAAGACATAGGCGCCGTTCGTAACGAAACTGCCGCCATCCTTACCGTCCCAGGTAACACTGTTGGATCCGTTTCCCTGGTTCGTCAAAGTCCATTCTTTTATTGCCGTCCCCGGATCGCTGGTCGCGTACACTTCGGCATAGATAGTCGTGTTGCCGACGGAACCGCTCAACGTATAATCAAACGTCACGTCTCCGTTCTGAGGATCATAAGGATCCGGATCGGCGGTAACATCTGAAAGTACCGGTGACGGTTCTGCATCATTACTTACGGTAATGGTGCCCTCAAGACCATCATTGTTCACCGGTGAACAGATTCCATCAACAAAAAGTAGCCAGTCATACTCGCCTTCCGGAGCT
>DATDOI010000111.1:0-4625 GCA_035293325.1 Candidatus Altimarinota bacterium | reverse complement strand
GAGCCCATATCGGCCTCGGGCAAATAGCCATGCTGAAAAATGACGACGGCAAAAAAGACCGCGAGATACAAAACCATTTCCACGCTGCGCTGAAAGCCGATGTAAGGGTTCAGGAAGCGCACATGGGTCTGGCTGGAAGTTATTTCGCCGCAGAGGACGATGCCCGCGCAGAACTGCATTTCGAAAAAGGAGCTCAACTCAGCAACTCACCCGATGATGCGCAAAAATACATCCGGGCGCTCCGCGAAATATTTAACCCGACCTCTACCTCACATCAAAACAGGGCGGTCGAAAATCTCTGCGTCCTTGCAGAAAAAGGGCATGGGGATAGCATCCGTCTGCTGATGCAATATTTTGCCAGGAGCGGCCAGCGGAAGAATCTTATCAATTGCGTGGAACTCGCCATAAAATATGGAGATCTGAAAGCATATCTGAAACTCGGAGAACTGCATCTGAATGAAGGCGACACGGAAGCGTCGCAGAAAGCTTATGAAATGGCATTCAAGGCGGGCTATCTGGAAGCGTGTCTTGCGCTCACCATGCTTCTTCTTCAGGAAGGCAAAGATATTGAGAAGGCCGAGGCTGTCTGTCAGCAGGCAATCGATGCCGGTGTACCGGAAGGGTATTTGGGAATGTCAGCTATCATGGGGTATCAGGGAAAAACGATGGAAGCGATTGGTCCTCTATTGAGTAAAGCCATTGAAGCAGGTATCAAACTGCCGCTTGAAATGGTGGTTCCGGTTTTGATAATGGAAAAACAGTACAAAAAAGCGCTGGATCTTTGTAAGGCGGAACAGGCAAGCAATCCGAAGGCACTGTTCTTCATGTCCATCATCATGTCGGAGCTGGGGAATCAGAAAGCTGCCGATAAACATCTGGACGATCTTTGCCGGAGCCTGAATATGATGGATGAGTGGCGCGCCGCGCAGCAGCTCATGAAGGAGCGGAAAAAGACCGAGGCAGTTCAGGCATACTTCAACCTTTTCTACAGAATTTTTGCGGAGCTGGGGGTAACGGCAGAACAGGGCGAGGCTATGGCGAAACAATATCTTGTGCGGAAACTAAACTAAACAGACCATCGCAAAGCAACTCTTGACGACCCCGTTTTGGCACTCTATAATTTTGAGTGCTAATTTGCTTTAACTCCCAAAGAACATGTCGAAAATTATTGGAATAGACCTTGGAACAACCAACTCCTGCGTTGCAGTTATGGAGGGAACTGAAGCTGTTGTGATCCCGAACTCGGAAGGGTTCCGCACCACGCCATCCATTGTGGCCATCAAGGGTGACGAAAGAATTGTCGGGCAGGCTGCCAAGGCGCAGGCTGTAACGAACGCCGAAAACACGATCTTCTCCGCCAAGCGCTTCATCGGCCGCGCGTTTTCAGAAGTTGAAAACGACGCCAAGCGCATGCCATACAAAGTGGTAAAAGGTCGCGGCGGCGAAGCCGAAATAGTTTTAAACGGAAAAGAGCACCGCCCGGCGGAAATCTCATCCATGGTTCTCGCCAAACTGAAGGCGGACGCGGAAGCATACCTGGGCCAGCCCGTAACAGAGGCCGTCATAACGGTCCCGGCATACTTTAACGACTCTCAACGCCAAGCCACCAAAGACGCGGGTAAAATCGCCGGCCTGGATGTTAAGCGCATCATCAACGAACCAACAGCCGCCGCACTTGCGTATGGCATCGATAAGAATAAAGCCAAAGATAAAAAGATCGCGGTATTCGATCTTGGAGGAGGAACGTTCGACATCTCCATTCTTGAACTGGGTGAAGGTGTGTTCGAAGTTCTTTCCACCAACGGTGACACGCAGCTCGGCGGTGACGACTTCGATCAAAAAATCGTAAGCTGGCTTCTTGAGGAGTATAAGAAAGCGCACGGCGGAGACCTTTCTAAAGACAAAGTCGCACTCCAGCGTTTTCGCGACGAAGGCGAAAAAGCCAAGATCGCTCTCTCCAACGTTCACGAGGTGGAGATCAATCTGCCGTTCATCGCCATGGACCCGTCCGGCAGCGCAAAACATTTTGTCACCAAACTTTCGCGCGCCAAGATGGAGGATCTCATCGCGGACCTTATCGAAAAAACTGTCACCCCCTGCAAAAAAGCCATCGAAGACGCCAAAGTATACTTCAGCGATCTGGACGAGGTGATTCTTGTTGGCGGATCAACCCGTATGCCAGCCGTTCACGAAAAAGTAAAAGAGATTTTCGGCAAGGAACCCCATCGCGGCATCAACCCGGATGAGGTTGTGGCTCTCGGCGCGGCCATTCAGGGCGGCGTTCTTCAGGGAAACGTGAAAGATATCATTCTTCTGGACGTCACTCCCCTTTCTCTTGGACTGGAAACTCTCGGCGGCGTTGCAACACATCTGATCGCCCGCAACACCACAATCCCGACAACCAAATCACAGGTATTTTCAACAGCTGCAGACAATCAGACGAGCGTGGAGATTCACGTTGTTCAGGGTGAACGTCCGATGGCTGCAGACAACAAAGATCTTGGCCGATTTATTCTGGACGGTCTTCCACCGGCTCCCCGCGGTATGCCGCAGGTGGAGGTCAGTTTTGATCTTGATGCGAACGGCATTTTGAACGTGAAGGCAACGGACAAAGCTACAGGCAAAGCCCAACACATAACCATTACCGGCTCCGGCAACATGAACGAAGCCGAAATCGAAAAGATGAGAAAAGAGGCCGAGCAGTACGCTGAAGAGGATAAAAAGAAGAAGGAAGGGATCGAGACCCGCAACATGGCGGAATCTCTGGTTCTTCAGTCCGAGCGCACGCTCAAAGATGCAGGCGACAAAGTTTCCGCGGAAGTGAAAGCTCCCGTTCAAGAAAAGATTGATGCGCTTAAGAAACTGCTCGAGAACAAGGAAGCTTCCAATGAAGAGATCAAGAAAGGGTACGACGAGCTTTCCGAAGCCATCCAGAAGGTTGGCGCGGAGATGTATAAAAATGCCCCGCAAGGCGGCGCTGCAGGTGGTGAAGCAGGCGCAGCTCCGGGCACAGAAGGCGCAACCCGCGGTGAAACATCAGAAACTCCCGGCGCTTCTTCAGGCGAAGCCGCCCCCGGCTCCGAATCAACCTCCACAGACGACGAAGGCGTCACGGTAAAAAAGAAGGTGCCGAGCGAAGGGCCGGATGAACCTGTAGAAGGCGAGGTTGTGGATAAAAAATAAGGTCAAAAGCCCGCTCAGTCAGAGGGGGCTTTTACTTTTCAAACCTGTCCTCAGAAATACTTGATTGTCTTAAAATAGACTTAAAAGTACCGATCGGTATCTCCTTCCTCTTGGCAGGAACGATAACTGTTCGGACTGGATGTCCCTTTTTTCTTAATTTGATATGACTTCCCTTTTGAGAAATAAAAACAAACCCCTCTTTTTCCAGGATCTTAATAATATGTGCAGAAGAATAGAGTTTAGGCATGCCTCAGGCGCAGATCTACTATTTCAGGCCTTTCAATCTTAACAAAAACAATTTTTTTAGAGTCCTCAAAATATAAATCCAAAGCCTCATTCAAATTTTTTAACGCCTCTTTCTTTGTTTTACCAAAACTCGACACATCAACGTTCAAGCATTGTGCCACGTAATATTTACCTTCCTTCCAGACAATATTTTTAAGTATGTCTTTTGCCATATTGGGATGAATATTTTGAAGCATACTTATATTAACATGACATTCGTATTAAACCACATCAACATTACAGAAACGTAAACAGATCCTAAATTAATTCTAAACCCCTATTCATAAATATTGTGCGTACCGATGCTAAAGAAAAGAATTTTATTCTTTCCTTCAAAACGAAAAATAATCCGGTAAGAATAATTGATCGAAAATGCCCAATACTCATCCAAACTGCCACCGAACTTATGTGTCTTTAAAGAAGGGTGAAACGGGTTTTTTCTAAAAACCTCTTCTTTTTGTTGAGCGAGTTTCCTTATTGGCCCTGGTAATTTTTTATAGTTCCTGACAAACCTTGGCCAATACAGAATCGTAAACATCGCTATTCCAGGTCTTTAAGAGACGTAAGAGTTTTCCACTTCCCTGCTTTAAAAGCCTTTTCTCCATCTTTAAGATCTCTTACAAGTTTCTCCGTATTCCATAAACGAATCAGATGTCTCATAAATTCACTCACCGATGCAAAACCGCCCTTTTTAACTTCCGCTTTGATCATTTTTACCGTTTCTTCAGGTAAGGATATATTTACGATTTGACGCATAGAGGCTTAAAATTAGTGTAATACAATTTATTACATTGTAATACAGACCTCTGATCACCGTCAAACGCAAAGCGCATCCTAGCTCATCAACATGATAGAAACATAAACAGATCCTAAATTAATTCTAAACTCGCATTACATAGCTATCAGATAACCCCAACCCCATGTCCTCCCTCACCCTCCTCGCCACCATCGTCATCCTCCACGCCCTGGCCCTCATCAGCCCCGGCCCGGACTTCCTCGTAGCCCTCAAAAACTCGCTCACCTATTCCCGCCGCACAGGCATCTACACCGCGATAGGGTTCGCACTCGGCATATCTGTTCACATTTTCTACTGCCTTGCCGGGATCGCCCTGGTGATCTCCCAGTCCATCCTCATCTTTAGCATCATCAAATATCTC
>DATDOI010000110.1:0-3831 GCA_035293325.1 Candidatus Altimarinota bacterium | reverse complement strand
AACCTCTTTGCTTTTAGTAGAGCGCCTTCGGTGAGCATGTGCTGATTCATATCGTAACTATGGATTGTTACTCCGCCTTGTCGCGCTCCCAAGGTATTTGCCAGGACCATCGGGCCGCTGGCAACATCAGCGATTGTGGCTGTTTTATCCATCAAACCTTTGGCAATAAGGTCGCTCAAAACTGCGGAGGTAAGTCTCCCGACTTGGGCACTGTCACTGAATTCCCAGTATCTCGCATAAAGTTTGGCATATTTTTCGCCGTCGGCGTCTATAAATTCCTGATATTCACTCGCGTTCTTTCCTTTCAAAAAATGAAGCGTGCTTCTTAATCTTGCCTGGGGCGAAAGGAGAGCACCGGCAAAGTGCGTGCCAAAAACAACGCCGCCCTGATTCAGCTTCACTTCTCCGTCACTGTCATCAACCATCCCCAACTCAACCTGACTGACGACATTGCCGTATTTTAAGGCATCACACAGGATGGCTTTTTGCTGTGCATGAAGATGAATTCCTTCCAGAACGGTTCCGGGAGCAATAAATACGCCAATCTGTGCTCGGTCGTTACCTTCCCTTCGAAACCTTTTCACAAACTGCGCCACATCCGGCTGATTAAATTCAGGTGCGAGCAAATAGGCACGATTGATGTGGGAGAGATCGATGCCTTCGCGAATTGTTCCGGCCATGGCAAAGATGACCATCTTTACCCCCATCTCGCCGACATTTTTAGAAATATCTTTGATAGTATCTCTTTCTCTTTTTCTCGTGTCTCCATCATAGATGGCGAGCATTACGGGAATCTTTTTCTTTTTTGCCGCTTCCTCGGCAAATTTTGAGATCGCTGCCGGTGTGAGATCGGAAGTACATTGGAGAAAGAGGCAGTCCTGCTTGAGAGTCTCTTTTACGTGGTCAACCATCGTCGGTACCTCTTCCTGTTTCGGATCCGGTCTAAATACGCCCAATTTATACGAAGGTTCAGCAAAGAGGGTAACACTTTCGCCTTCAAAATCTTCAATCATTCTTTCGGCAATACTGTCGGCCATGGTTCCGGTGCCCGCAAACGAAGCGTCGACCATGGCAGGATTCAAAATCGCCATGCGCAAACGACGTACTTTTTCGTGAGCCGGCAAACTTTCATCTTCAATAACACTATCGTAAATAACGCTCTCTTCCTTGCTTAATTCCAGCGGCAGTGCTTCCACATACTCCTGCCATTGTTCCGGCGGATCAAGAATGAGCATGAAATCAAGGAGCGCGTTGCGAAGCTTTAAAGGATCCACTCTCTTGAGAGCAGCGGCGAGACTTTCAACCTCAGCAAATTTTTCCCTGTCAGCTATTCCGAGATGTGCCGCAATATCGTCCGGCGTATTCGGTACCGGATCACCGGAGAGCAGCATGATATAACCTTTATCGTAGAGCCCTCGAATGCCATACGCTAACTCTTTGATGCTTCTGCTGTAATGACCGTCCTCGTTCCTGGCATTGTGTGCTTCATCCACAACCATCATGTCAAAATTTTCTTTCTTCAGAGCATCAACGAGTGTCCCGCCATTGAGTTTGGAAGAAAACATCGTAAAAGGAACGATCACCACCTCTTTTTTTAGCTCCTCGGCAATTGCCTCTTGAGACATACCTGCCTGGATCGTTCCGATTTCAGGCTCCTGTCCTTTACGGTAATATTTTGGGACTCTTGCAGCCGTTTGCGTTACCAAATCCGGTTTTGGACAGGTAAAAAGCATTCTTTTTGCACCAACGTGTTCTTTGGTAAGAAATGCCGTTGCAGTTTTTCCCTTCCCCATAAAAAATGACACGAGGAGTTTTCCCGATCCTCCATTATTCCGATCGATCTGACTCATTGCAAAACGCTGCCTGAGTGACGGGAAAGAGTGAATTGAGCCGTCTTTATCAGCGACCTTGCTCACAAGGCGCTGCGGTGATTTTATTTCGAGCGCCGATCTGAAACGACCGACAACTTCATCTAATAATTCCACGTGCGCTGTTCGAACACCATCGATATAACCAAAAGCTTCAGAGCGTATCTGACCCAGCTTTGCTTTTTCTTTGTCGAGATCATCGCCTTCCGTGAGCATATCACTATAGAGTTTGTTTCTGAGTCTTACGGCGACCAATTTTCTAAAATCAGGATTTTCAATGGCTGCAGCGGGCAGCTCAGCAAACTTGCGATAGGTAAAATGAGCCGGTGCAGACTTTCCCAAATATCGTCGAACAATGTTGAGGCGATGACCAAAATTTCTGCCTCCTTTGAGGAGGCTTAAAAATTCTGCAAGAGCTTCAGATCCAAGCGCTTCCGCAACTGATCGATAGATTTCGATGTCGTCTTCCGCACCTCGCACTTTCTCCAGTTTTTTCTTTGAAGTGAAGCGACTCTGAAATGCCTGCGGAAGTGTCTCGATCAGCTTTTCCCATTCGAGCGTTTCGTTCAGAGGGTTTCTGATGGCCGCGGTTATTTCCACATAAATTTCCGGAAGCTTCTCTCGTATCCATTGAGGACCAAAAGAGTCCGGCTGCAGCTCATTTAAAGAGTTCATGAGCTTTGAGGTCGCTCTCCAAAGGTTTCTTTGAGCTTCCCTTTCTCGAACTTTATCAACGTCGCCACGCCCGATAGTGCCGTTTTTTTCATTGGCAAGTTCTTCAAAAATCGTCGCTAAAACTTCGCGTCGCGCCACCCTAAAAAGCTCCTGAATTTCCGGGGCAACCGTTATCCGGTCAAGCTCCATGCAGATTTCAAAAACGTCGCGGGGGCCAGTGATTTCGGCACCGGTGCCGCGCAAAATTTCCGTAACGGCCTTGGCAACCCTGATGATTTCGGTGCGGACAGGAATGGATTTCCCCTGTACGTCGGCCTGTCGGCGTCTTTCAACCACATTGATGAGTCTTCCTCTTTCCATATTTTAAAACTAAAGGTGATCTATGAGGGTTATAAGACGGTCGTATTGCTGACGTAACTCTTCCAAGAGGCGTATTTTTTCTGAAAGTTTGTCGATTGCGAGATTCGCCTCCGCCCATCTGTTTCCGATTGCATCCCGTTTGGCTTTTACTCCTTCATGGGCGACCTTTTTTGTTTCAAAAACAACATTTTTTTCGTTGAGCTCCCCCAGAGTTCTCGCAAAATCTCCATCTCCAACGCTGCCGGCCCTGAGCCTGATTGTCGTTTCCGCAAGATCTTTTCTGGCTGTTTCAAGCTCTTCCTCGGCCTGCTTGAGAGCAGGCTGAAGTTCTCCATCTTCCACTTCCAGGCCTGCCGCATGCCGTCTTAGTGAACCGAGCTCATTCGTTTCCATTACAAACTCATCAATTCTCCGCTCGAGTTCACTGACTTTATCGTCCAAACCTTCCAGGGCCTTACGCCCTTTTGTTTCGGGCTTTGGTGTAACGGGTTTCAAAGCGTCGAGAATGAGAGTTACGAGCGAGTCGACTCTGACAGCTCGCTTTTTGCTCCCTTCCTCTCTCTCTACAAGAATCTCCTGCAACCCCTCAAAAAGATTCAGTACAATTTCAGCCTGTGCAGGTGAAAGAGTTTGCCCGTAGGTATCGAGTGTCTGTCCGGCCGCAACGATAAGTTTCAGAAGAAGCAAAGCTCCGGGTTTGTCGTATTGCTTTGCCCAGGTACTGAATTCCGTGATCCTTACCTTGAGATCATCTGGCAATTTTGGATTAACGGGGAAAGATGAAGGTTCAGAGACGTGCGTGAGATCGTCATCAGGCGGATTGCTTTCTTTGTCCCTCGCAATAAGATTTACAACGATTGTCGGCATTTCAAGCGCAATTGAGCCTAAAAGAGATTCGTCGTCGCGAAGCTCAATACTCCCGTGGTAT
>DATDOI010000109.1:0-2613 GCA_035293325.1 Candidatus Altimarinota bacterium | reverse complement strand
TGAGGATACTGCCGCAAAAGATTGTCCAGAATCTGATTCTCTTCCGAGACAAGGAACCTCACACTTTCAAGCCTCGAACGCTCCGCTTCCATGAGCGCCGTAAAGCGGTCGTAGTACTGCTGGAGTGAAAGTCGCGCCTGGACCAGGTTCGTATCAGCCAGCGCATAAGCGTAATTGATGTAGTCACGGATCAGTCCAAGTTTTTCCGTAATGTCCGCGGCATCGTGGCCGAGCTGCGAGGCCAGAAGATCGGAAACCGCAACCTTCACCTCGTAGAGAGCGTTGTCCGGCAGAACAAAGTTGAGATCAGCATAAAGCTTCCGAAGTTTTCCAAGGAGCAGACTCTTCATTTTTTCATCAGCGCCCGCAAACTGCTCGGCAATAAGTTTCTTAAACAGATTCATGCGCTCCTTCGCTTCCGTTGATCTTCCAAAAACCAGGAGGTACTCCGTATCGTAGATGTGATCAAAAATTCCTTCAATAAGCCGTTTCGTTTTTTTCTCTTCCGAAAAAGTGAGTGTATCCGACATGCGGGAAAAAGTCTGATCCATCTGATATGCAAAAGATTCGAGAGAAGAAAATTTAAGGTTTCGTCCGTTTATCGCATCAACTTTCAACTGTGAAACATTCCTGACCAGTTCCTGATCGGCTTTGAGGTTATCGGCAATCCAGCTGTCCTCTGCCACGGCTGCCTTATCCATCAAAGATGACTGAAACTCTTTAATCAATTTCGAGTACAGAAGTTTCCTGAGAACATCCTCATTCTGGGCGACTTTGTCGTTGGAGATGGTCGCCTGACTTCCCTGAGCGAGAAGAAAACTGTTAATGAGGGTGCTGTCCTGAAAACGCAAAATTTTATCAGCCGCAAAATCGGAGGGTATGAGGCCGACAATAACCTGACTTGAAAAGACTCTCACCACGGAAGATCCGTTTTTCGCCTCTATATCGAAGGCCGCTTTCCTTGGAAGAAGGAGGCTTCCGCCGGACTGCACGTTCAGATAGGACGATGTAAAAACGTTGTTCACCCAGGCTCGACCGGAGTTGAGACGGAAAACATAGCCGTCTTCCCCCTCCTTCACAAATGTCACAGAGCTTGAGGGTGCCAGCCGCACGACGCCGTTGTCGTCGTAGCGAACGGTAATGGATTCCGTAGAGCCGGTTGTAATCTCCGCACCCGGCTGGATCTCTTTGTCCCCCGGAACCACAACAACTCTTTTTTCAGTAACGGACATGGCCTCCACGGGAATCCGGGATTCAACAAAGATCGTCGAGGCAAAAACTCCGAAAGCCAGGAGGATAATGACGATTTTTTTGATCAGTTTTCCCATCATTGTGTGTGCACAGGTGGTCGAAAGGTATAACCCTCCATATTCCTTATATTATAGCGGAATTTCGCGTTTCTGTAAACGGACTTCATTGTATTTCCGAAGCGACTCAACTATAATCCTCTTACGCCATTTTTTGGCATTCTTAAGATCAAAAACAGATGTCCCCGAAAAACAAAACGCCACGCCGGACCCTCAGCGCCCTCCTGTTCTGCTTCCTTCTGCTGCCGAACGTCGCTTTTGCATCATTCAGCGATGTTGGGGCCGGATACGAGTACGGCGATGCAATCCAGGCTATGCAGGCTCAAGGCGTTATCAAAGGCTATCCCGACGGCACGTTTAAACCTGACAAGCTCGTCAGCCGGGCTGAATTCCTCAAGATGGTTTTTAATCACATCGGCTACCGGCCGCTGGAAAGGCTCTACCCGACAGTTTATACCGATGTGCCCGCAGGAGCATGGTTCGCCCCGTACATAAAAAAAGCGCTCGATCTGGAACTCATACGCTACAACCCGCTTGTTCCGATCTACCTTCCGGCCGAACCAATGACCAGGCTGGAAGCCTTAAAAATTCTCATGCCTCTGGAGGGCATCCCGACGCCATTTATGCCGGAAGAGGCCGGACTGCTTTTTCAGGATATTGCGGCCGACGCTCCTTACCGGCACATTATCCATGCGGCGCAGGACACCGGCATTTTTATCGGTGAAGAGGAGCCATATTTCTTCCCCTATCGCAACCTGACGCGCGCTCATGCGGCGGAACTCCTCTATCGGGCGCAAATCTACCGCGAATCGCAGGGAATAGGCATGATGCTCCCCTCCATAGATATTGAAGATCAGTACGGCGATCTCACCCGGGTGCAGTCAGAACTCGTCAACAATCCAAAATTTCCAATTTTCCTGAATGTCTGGAGCAAGATCAATCAGGAGTACCTTCATAACGACGAACTGGATCAGGACGAGCTCGTTTATGGCGCCATCAGCGGCATGGTTGATAGTCTCGACGATCCCTATTCGACCTTTGAAGGACCGGAAACAGCCGACGATATTACTGATGAACTTGAAGGAAATTACGAAGGAATCGGCACCGTCATAGACAGCTTTGAAGGTCAGTTCATTATTGTAGGAATCATTGCCGACTCTCCGGCGGAAAAAGCCGGACTCAAAGTGGGAGACATCATCAAAAAAATTGACGGGATCTCCACGACAGGTTTAGACGCAAATGAACTGATAGATTCGATCAAAGGTCCGAGCGGTACGACCGTACAAATTACCGTCGACCGTAACGG
>DATDOI010000108.1:0-2164 GCA_035293325.1 Candidatus Altimarinota bacterium | reverse complement strand
TATTTGTTCCTCCTCCCCACTGCACTAGCCCCGTGTTGTCTACTTTTTGGGTTTTTATGTCCGTGGAACCCCCAGCCGAATAGAGATATCCCGTTATCAGTCCTCCGCTTCCATCAGGGATACTTTTGACGGTAAAAGACGTTACTTCCTCGGTAGCAGAGTCGAGCTGAACTCCGGTGGCCCAGCTTGGATCAGGTACGCCCAGTGAATCTATTCGAAGGGCGAAAATATCTCCATCTGTGCCGAAGTCGGACGATACAAATGTTACGATCATTCCGCTGCCGCTATCGTCTACAATGGATGTGGCGATATCATATGGAAATACCGGATAATCGGCGATCGGCAATGGGCCTCCTCCTGCTCCCGTATTCCAGGTGGATGATGCGGCACCATTACTGTCAATGTGCATCACGTAGGAATTAGATGTTGAAAATAAATCATCCATTACGGACCATACGACAAATACGCCGTTGTTTCCGTCGTGCAGAAGATATGGACTGAATTCGTACCGTGTTGCGGCTGTTCCGTTCAGTTGAACGAGGACACCGTTTGTGGGCCATAGAGGACTGCCGTCGCTGTCCAGACGCTGCAGGTAAACATTTGTGTCTGTTGCGGATCTGTCATCATCCCATGCAATTATGGCGCCGCCGTTATTGTCAGCAACCATTGAGAAACTGTTCGGCGAAAGTACTGACTGTTCCGGTTGTGCGTCTGCAGCCGTAACGACCGGCATATCATTCGCATTCCAGAGTTTTGAACCGTCATTCGCGTCCAGTTTTTGGGCGTATATGTCGGTTGAAGTGGTGCCAAAATTTCTTGAATCCACCCAGGCCACAATATAGTTTCCGTCTGATGACATGATGATTCGTGAATAATCTTTTCCGTCTGCCGCTCCCGTTGAGTTTACCTGTATTTCATCGGGATTAACGTTATCCGGCCAGGTTGCCAGGCTTGGCGGGTTTGAGATTAAAAAGACGGCGTCACTCACGTCAAAAACTGCAGGGGTATCGACGCTTGTAACTCTAATGAGAGCGTTTGGTGTTGAGTTGGCGGGTCCTGTAACCACCCAGGGCGTGCTGCCTAAATTAAGGGCATCGTCATAGAGCATTTCCCAGGGGCCTCCCGCTCCGTTTCGCGATAATTCAATATCTACAAGCTCCGATATACTTACTGAATTCCATGTGATGGTCTGGATGGTTCCTGTCTCCCAGTCTTCCCCTCCGTCCGGAGATGTTACGGTAATGCTTCCCGGCTGCGGGGTTGCGGTTGCGGTGTTCGATACGGCTGCGGTTCCGATGTCGTTTATCGCGTAAATCTGAAATGAATAAAGAATGCCGTTTGTCAGGCCAGAGACTGTTGCTCCGGTAGTGGCGTCCGTGCAGCTTCCCGTTCCGCAGATGTTATCGTCTGAAACAAATCCGTCGTCGCTGTAGTGAACTTCATAGCCCGTGATGGGGTTTCCGTTTCCGGAAGGAGCTGTCCACGTCAGAGCCACCTGCGTGTCACCTGCGCTCCCGGCAAGGTCCGTAACGGCGTCCGGCACAACGTCAACAAGGCTCAATGAATTGCTGAAATTTGCCACGAAGAAATCCTGGGCGGCATAGGATGTGTCGTAGGCGCCACCCGTGGTCGGGAAATCTGCGGAATTTACTTCGCCGCATATAAAAATGTTGTTCGAAGAGCTGATGGACATGCCGCAGGGGTAGCTGTCAAAATCGCTGCCTCCTATATAGGTGGAAGCGATGTGCGTCGTGAGGTCGTTGTTGTATTTTGTAACGACGATATCAGAATCACCTACATCCGGGTCTGTTTCATCGTAGGCGCCGGCGGTTGCCGGGTAATCATTGGAATATGTGTCCGCCACCATGAAAAGATTGCCGTTGGAATCAATGTCAATGAAAGGGATGTTGTCCTGATTGCTTCCTCCAATGATCGCAACCCGTGCGTTTGTCAGATCGGTGTTGAATCGAGCGACGTACACATCGTCACTGGTCGCATCCGGCGGGCCAAATGAATTGATGCTTGTCGTGTTCGGGTTGGCGGATACTGCCGTCTCCAGAATGGTTCCTCCGTCGGTGTCTCCAACAATGAAAACCTGTTCACTTGCGCCGGAGCCGTAGGTGAGGATCGTATTGGTAAAATCGTTCTCCCAACTCGTACCACC
>DATDOI010000107.1:0-2193 GCA_035293325.1 Candidatus Altimarinota bacterium | reverse complement strand
AGAGTTCCGCGCATTTGAAAAAAGTTCCTCCCCGTTTCTCTTCTGCTCTTCGTTGATTTTTTGAAAATCCGCTTTGGAAATATAAACCTCGCCGGATACCTCCAGGTCTACGGGTTCGCGAAGCGAAAGAGGCACGCTCTCAATGGTCCTGATGGAATGCGTTACGTCTTCTCCCTCTTCACCATCTCCCCGCGTGATGGCCCTCTCCAGTATCCCTTTTTTGTAGTGGCACGTGATGTTGAGTCCGTCAATTTTGAGCTCGCAGACAAACTGCGTTGGTTCGCCTGGCACAAGTTTGGCAATGCGGTCGTTCCAGTCCCGGACTTCCTCTTCGGAAAAAGCGTCCTGGAGACTTTTTTTTGCGGTAAGGTGCTTTACTTTGGCAAAGCGACCGGAAAGAACACTGCCGACGCGCTGTGTGGGCGAATCGGGAGTAATAAGGTCGGGGAACTCCTCTTCCAGACGCCGCAATTCAGCTTTCAATGAATCGCGGACGGCCTCGGAAACCTCTGATTTATCGAGCACAAAGTACTGATAGTTCAGTTCTTTGATCTTTTCTTTCAGCTTCTCTATACGGATTTTGGCCTCTTTCTGGTCCATTTTTATTCCAACGTCATTTGCGTGTATTTTATCAGAAAAATCGCCCGCCGTGAAAGGCTCCGCGGACCCCCTTTTATCCCTTTGTCGGTACAAGGTTTTTGTGCTATAATAAGAGGATATTTCTGTGTCATAAACAGCATGGCAGACCAGGACGATAAAAAGAATGTTCTCTCCTACCAGAATGTGGAGATCAATCCCAAGACCCAGGCCGAACTGAACCAGCCCCTTAAGGCGGGCCAGATTGACCCGGCTGATCAGTCATTCCTCCAGACTCTCGTGGATAAAATTGAAAAGAAAGAGATCAACCTGTATCAACCGGATTCGCTCCTGAATAAGCCGGTCTATGAAAAACTTGATCCGGCAGCCCAGGGAACGGCTGACTACGATGCGTTTCGACTGTTATCCAAGCTCCGGGAGATCCACAACCTCTGGAAAGCGGGATTGGCGGATACGT
The DNA here is from genome assembly GCA_035293325.1 of Candidatus Altimarinota bacterium. Taxonomy (GTDB): domain Bacteria; phylum Patescibacteriota; class Gracilibacteria; order UBA1369; family UBA1369; genus DATDOI01. The sequence continues at coordinate 1,139 of DATDOI010000107.1, read as the reverse complement.
ACCAGTTTCAGTATCTCGTCCACGAAATCCGTCTCTTGAAAGAGAGTATTGAAAAGCTTGGCGGAGACATATTCGTCATTTAGAAATATGGCAGAAGGCGGCGTACAACTCGAAAAACCAAAGGGAACATTTGTTCCCGAATGGCCCATGATCGAAAAGCTCTTCTCGCCGGAAGAGGTGGCCGGTTTGCCTGCAAAAAAACCGGATATTCCCGATGCTGATAAGCTCGACAAACTTACGGAGGAAAAAATTGCAAAAGACCCGGTATTTGAGAAAAAAGTTCGTGACCTTTCCTCACAGGCTGATCTTGATCCGAAATTTAAGGAATGGCTTGCCGAGAGACTTCAGAAAGCCCTGGAGCAGAAAGAAAAAGCCCCGGCTGCTCCCGGTGTCCCGATTGATGTTGGTGCGGTTCCACCTGCTTCACCTGATGCAGGTGCGCAACCCGCAGCCCCAGCAGAGGGGCAACTTCCGCCGTCCGTTCCTGCTGAAGGAGAAAAACCGGTAGCACCAGGTGTGACTCCAGCACCCCTACCCGGGGAACCGAAACCTGCCGAGCCTCCAGCCGGTGAAGCAAAGGCTCCAGAAAAAAAACAAAAATATGATATCGTTGCAGACCAGCAAAAATTGCATGCAATGGCTCTTCCTGAGCTCATGATGGAGATGTTCAAGCGGGCCGGAGAATTTTTTAAAGGGTTCGCCGGATTTGCCGGATCTCCTGAAAAACTTTTTACCCCTGCCCAGGTCAAAGAGATAAAAGTGGATGTTCAGAGAGACGCTGAAAAGAAGTTCACATCCGATAACCGTTCGGTTGAATATGTCTGCTCCGTTTTGAATCTTCCGGTAAAAAAAGATGCCACGACTCTTCTTGAGGCTCTAAAATCAAATTCCTCTTTTGTTTACGAGACCGATAAAAACAAGTTTACGAACCCTCAGGTCGGCGATGTGCTTTTCTTTCAAAAGGCCGACAAGCCCGGAGTACCCTACCTTACGGCAGTGGTAAGCAAGCTCGAACCTCTTTCGATGAAAATGGTTTCCGATGCCGGCGCCCCTCATGAGGTTGAGGTCATGAAATCCCCCCAGTTCCAGACCGAATGGATGGGCTTTGTGAGACTCCCCGGCACACAAAAAGTTGATAT
>DATDOI010000106.1:0-5015 GCA_035293325.1 Candidatus Altimarinota bacterium | reverse complement strand
GTAAATATTTCGCATAAAAAACTGTGCACGTGCACAGATTTTGGCCTATATTTTGGCTTTAATAAGCTGTTTTAGTTTTTAAAACGGAGTTGTATTGAAGATTATACGAACTCCTTCCCAGGAAGGAATTTTGGGCGATATTGTCCTGACTTTACTGAAACCTGACTTTCGCAATTCACATGTACTTCACCCCGGAATCATACTCCGAGGTGTTGCCAAGCTATTGAACCATTACGGCACCCTTGACAAAATCCTTGTTTTTGCTATAATCCTCATCCTTACTATTCCCTTTCAGTAAAACAAAAACTCCGGCCTCACGGCCTCCAAACAAAACCCAAAAAGAAAAAAACAGGTTCCATTTTTTTGCACCATGCAGAAACGTACCGTTACCTTTTTCAATCTTGGGGCTTTGCTGGCGGCTATTCTTGGCCTCCACCTGGATTTTCAAAATCTTAACGCCCACGGTTACTACGACTCGCTGGTGCAGCGTGATGTTGGAAGCGCTGTTCAGCGCGACCTGGTTCAGACAGATATCAGAAGTACTGCGACTGCTGCCGTTTCAGACTCCTTTGAAGAGAGCGATATTCTTATGGTAGACCTTCCGGATGCTCTGGATTACGCCACAAGTCTGGATGACATGGGCATCTCCCTCCATCCCGGATCAGATTTTATGCCGGACAGCGACGGTGATCCCTCTTCCGTAAGCTACTGCAAATCGCTCGTTTACCGCACACTGAAGAGTCTCCCAAAAGAGCCGGTCAATAAACTCGGCAATCTTACCCTCTATTTTTCCGATACCGGACGACGCGGCCTTGGAGGCGGCGATACCATTATTCTACGCTGCCAGAACGTGACCGATCAGGAGCTTGTGGGAGTTCTCGTCCATGAGGTCGGGCATATCATGGATACGGGAGTTCTGAAAGGATCAAACAAAACGACGATCAGTGAGTTTCGCGACGGGACCGCTCGCGTTTACGAGAATGATCCCAGCCTGGAGTTCTATCGCCTGAGTTTCGAGAATGAAACAACTCTGCGCGAAGATGCATCCGAATACGATTTTGTCTCCGGCTATGCCATGAGTGATCCGTTTGAGGATTTCGCCGAGACGTACGCCTATTATATTCTGCACGGCACGGAGTTCCGGGACCTTACCGACAACAATCTCATTCTCTCCAAAAAATATGAGTATATGAAAACTGTGGTTTTTGAAGGAAGAGAATATTTCAACGGGGATGAAGAAATTGATCAGACTGAGCGTCATTATGACGTCACCGTACTGCCTTATGATATGGAAAGATTCTTTAAAATTTAGCCTTGCCCAAGTGGGGTTGGATGTGTATAATCTAATCTCGCTAGGTAAGAGAGAAAAAGAGGAATAAAGAGAGAAATTCAGTACGGTTTCTTTTAGGATATTAAGGCTTTTCTAGGGCGTTAGTACTCCTAAAGACCATCGGCACCCCCTGCAAGTTCAGGAGGTGTCTTGGTATAGGTCTTACTTCGTCAGAAATGAAAAATTCGTTCATCCCGCCAAGGCGGGACTCGTTTGCATTTTTCCATTCTTCCTCGTAATACTTTTCCAGTAACACCGCTCTCCCGGGCAGCGCAATTCCCTGTTGATAAAAACCCGACCGTCCCTATAATGTTCTTTGCGCCTTAACGAGGCGTGTTACCACAGCAAAAAAATGTGTTTCATGGTGGCCTTAGCTCAGTTGGCAGAGCATCGGGTTGTGGTCCCGAGGGTCGTGGGTTCGAGCCCCATAGGCCACCCCATTATATGCCTTAATGACCAGATATTTACAGCCTTCTGGTTTTATGGTATAGATTACATCCGATGAGTGAACATGCGCCTCACAATCCGGACCAGAAACCCTCCGGCCCCGAAGCGGACGAAGGAATTTTTTCACGCGCTATCGGCGGAATCATGAATTTTGTACGAAGTGGAGTTGGCGGAGTAATGGCGGCCGGTGCAGCAGCAGGCAGTGGCTTAATGCGGTTTCTGAAAGACCGCGCCGGTATTCCGTATGAAGAACACGGGCCATCGGAAAGCCACGGCGCGCATGGAGTAGATTCGCACGGCGGATCACACGAAGCGCGTAGTGAACATGCAGGACACGATGACCATGCTTCACATGACACTCATGGGGCATCCGGTCACGGAGACGGACATGGCTCTGAACATTCAGAAGCATCCCAAAATACAGCCGGCAGCGTTGAAAAAAAATATAATCAATGGACGCTCGCAGCGAACGACAACGGCTATAATATTTTCAATAAGGATGCGGACGGAAAGAAAGCTTTCTACGAAGTAGCAAAGGGCGAAAAACACGGCAACCCGATTGTCACCGTTGAACCGGACCGCGCATTTACTGTTCCGAATGGCGTTACCTGTGTTGATTCCAGGGGAGTAACGGTGACGCCGAATGAAAAAATCGCCGGAATTATTTGTGAAGATGGACCGCGTTTCAGTCTCTCCAGCAAGGATGCTCCCACATTCCAGGTTGCGAACGACGGCATCATCACGGTCGGTGACAAGAAATGGCACCTGGCGACACTTTTTTCAAAAGATAAAAACCGGTTCATAAATTACGACGCGTATTTCGCAAAAAAGAGATCCGACAAGGTTCGTGTTCTTGAGCTGGCTGACCTTCCTCTCTATAAGGAGGCCGCATAGATCAGACCTACTCTTCCAGCTCTTTCCTGTCCTTCAATTCGTCGTGTGCTTTTTGCACTGCATCGTTCAGGGCGAAATCAACAAACTCTTTCAGCTGTTCGTATTCGTGTTCGACCTTCTGCTGCTCCAGATAGTTTCGCAGACAGAATGTTCCCAACTGTATAGCCGGAAGAATCACCAACCCGTCTCCGTCTACCGCGGTTTTTAAAATGCGATGCGGATCGTCTGAGATCCTTCTGTGGATTTCGTTGATCCAGATGGTGATGGCGATTTTCACTTTGAGTGGCAGAACTTTTCCTCCCATATACGTATCCGGCAGATTCCGGTTCTCCGCCGCTTCAGACCCCTCCGCCGCCTCCATATTTTCGGCTCCCGGCGGCAGAAGTTTTACACCCATTTCCTCCTGAATCTTTTTGTACGCGATAAGAAGGAGACTCACGATAAAACCGGCCGGAACGTTCTGCTCCAGCAGACGCGAAACGAGCAGCAGAATTTCGCGGTCCTTGTTCTTACCCGCCCCTGTGGCGGGGTCCCCCTGAATAAACTTGAGGAGTATTTTTACCAGCTCGTCTTCATTCTGCTTCTGCCTCTGTTCCTGTTTCTGGAGCGCTTTCAACTGAGCCGCGGCGGCCTTCATGCGTTCCTTGAAACGCTCAAAAGACGCGGGGTCGAAAGCCTCGCCTCCCGCATCAAATCCACTGAATGACTCAAAGTCAGCCATGGATGCGAAGTCTTAAACTTTAAGCAACGACGCTTACGACTTTTTCCTTGAACACCCGTCCGTCGTATTTACGGAACTGCTTTTCTTTGAATTCAACACGTCCGCTGGCAAGGGCAAAGAGCGTATGATCCGTTCCGACTCCAACGTTTTTCCCCGGGCGGAACGCCAGGCCACGCTGTCTGATGAGGATGTTGCCGGCTTTCGCCATCTGACCTCCATATATTTTTACGCCGAGTCTTTTGGCCTGTGAATCTCGTCCGTTTTGGGTAGAACCGGCGGCTTTTTTATGTGCCATGACAAATGTTGTGACGATGTACTTTTGGCGCCGGTTTTCGGGAATACCAGCACGCAGATTGTACTGAAGAATCTAAAGTGAGGCAAGCGAAAATAGTGTCTCTTCTGAGGCCCTGCGCATTGAAGAAAAGCCATTTTTTTGGTATAATAACAAGATTAATTGTGGTTATAAGCCATGGCAAAGCCAGCCTCATCTACAAAAAGCTCTTTCAGACGCCGTTTGGCCGTTTTAAGCGCCACATTCTGTCTTGTTGCAGGACTCTTTACCGATTCGACCGCACTTTTTGCCCTTGAGGGAGAAGAGGAGGCTGCCGCTGATGTACAGGCCCTTCAAACGGTCACTTCATCGGGAGAGTCCCAGGAAACATCTTTTGCCATCGGCGAAACGCAGCAGGTAATTGATGAAAAGGCGCTCAGGCGGATCGAGTTTCTTCAGAATATCCGCGACGCGCTGAAAGCCACCCAGAAAGATCTGTACGACGTGAATATCAATGTTCGCGACGCCGACGGCCGTCTGGAAGAAACACAGGTTCAGATAACAACTCTCAAAGAGCAGCTTTCCAACCTCGATGTCCAGATTAAGACGGCTGAGGACCTGATTTTGAACGTCTCAATACAGATTGCGGAAAAAGAAAACGAACTGGTCCTGCTGTATGAAGATATTGGGATCAGAAAAGCTGCCATCGAAAACCAAAAAAAAATGATCGCCGAATATCTGAAGGCGATTTATGAACAGGAAAGTTCGGTCACGGATACCATGAGTGGCAATGAGGAGATCAATATCGCGAAACTGCTGCTTTCGGATGATTCCGTCGGCGAACAGCTTCAGGAGATTAAATACTTCAATGTACTGGAACAGACCGGCCATGAGATTTTTGCAAGGCTTGAAACGCTCATGACGGAGCTGGAGTTGGAGCAGATTGACCTTGAAGTGAAAAAATCGAAACTCGCCGCCCTCTATGAGCGGCTTTCCGAAGAACGCCACAATCTTGAGGTTCAGAAAAATGCAAAAAAACAGCTTCTGGAACAAACAAAGGGTGAAGAGCAAATCTATCAGCAGCTGCTGGAGGAATCAAAGAAACAGCAGCAGCAGATTCAGGATGACATCAAAACGCTTCGCGATAACCTGCGGTTCATCCAGGAGAAGATGGATGAGATGGGAGATGATTTTGATCCGGCGGCGTTCAAGTCTCTCTTCAGCAACGGAGAACAGGTGTCCGTCTACGAATACATCAACTCGACCAAAGATGATGAATTTTCACTCCGCTGGCCGGTTAGTCCGAGCCGCGGTATAAGCGCTTATTTCCGCGATCCGTCCTACGTCAAGGT
>DATDOI010000105.1:0-2484 GCA_035293325.1 Candidatus Altimarinota bacterium | reverse complement strand
CGATAGCCTACGTGAATGCCAAACCGCACATCGGTTTTGCGATGGAGCTTATCCAGGCTGATGCGCTGGCGAGATACCATCGTCTTAAAGGTGATGAAACTTTTTTTCTGACCGGTACGGATGAGCACGGTATGAAGCTCGCCCAGACGGCGAAAGACAAAGGTCAGACACCACGGGAGCTTGTGGACGAAAACTCGGCACATTTTAGCAACCTTACCGGTACGCTCAATATTTCCAATGATGGATTTGTCCGTACTACGGATGAGGCGCACAAGAGAGGTGCCCAGAAACTGTGGAAGAAAATGGTGGAAGCGGGGGATATGTATAAGGATTCTTATGAAGGTTTGTATTGCGTCGGATGCGAGGCTTTTGTGCTGGAAAAGGATCTTGTGGAAGGGAAGTGTCCGAACCACAATACGGAACCGCAGCTCTTAAAGGAGGAAAACTTTTTTTTTCGCCTTTCAAAATATTCCGAAATAATCGGTGACAAGATTGAAAGCGGGGAACTGAAAGTTGTGCCTGAGTCACGCAGGAACGAAATTCTTGCGGTTATTAAAGAGGGTTTGAGAGACGTCAGTTTTTCCCGTCCAAAGAGTGTCCTGAAGTGGGGGATTGATGTGCCGGATGAACCGGATCAGGTCATGTACGTCTGGTGTGATGCACTCTCCAATTACATCACGGCTATCGGCTATGAGCAGGAGAGCGACCAGTTTCAGCGTTTCTGGCCGGCGGACGTGCACCTGATCGGAAAAGATATTTTGAGGTTTCATTCTGCCATCTGGATCGGGATGCTTCTTTCTGCCGGAGTGCCGATACCCAAATCCATTTATGTGCATGGCTTCATAACTTCCGAAGGAAAGAAGATGAGCAAATCGCTCAATAATGTCGTGGACCCCGTTGAGTATGTGGATACATTCGGGGCCGATGCGTTGCGATATTTTTTGCTCAAAGAGATACCCACCACAGACGACGGTGATTTCAGCAAGGAGAGGTTTAATGTGGTGTATGAATCCGAACTGGCCAACAATATCGGTAATCTGGTGAGCCGGGTTCTGGCGATGACGGCAAAGTACTTTGAAGAGAAAGTTCCGCCTTCGGACAGGAAAAATGAGCTTGTCAGCGGACAACTCCACGATATCTGGAAGGCTTATGACGAGGCTTTTTCACGCTTCGATCTGAAAGTCGCTCTTGAAAAAGCTGCGGAACTGGCGATGTTTGCGAACAAGTATGTTGAGGAGACGAAGCCGTGGGTGCTGGCAAAATCTGACACGGTGATGCTCGGGAACGTGCTCTATGATTTACTGGAGATGGTTCGTCACCTTGGGTTGATGCTTGCTCCTTTTGTGCCGGCTACATCGGAAAAAATTTGCGGATATCTTGGTATTGAATCAAAGCCTGAGGATATGGAAAAAGCGCGCCAGTATGGTCTTCTGAAAAGCGGAGGCACCATTACGAAAGCAGAACCGCTGTTTGCGCGGATTGTTGTTTAGAAGCCGAGCTCCGGGTCGTACGCGTCGTCACCCACAGTGCCCGTAGTGGACAGTATGGTGATAACGTTCGTGACGATTGCCCACGATAAAATGATTACTACGAGACCTATGGCAGCCCATGTGATCGTTTTTTTTGCTTCCTCCATCTGGTTCTGGTCTCCGTGGGAGGTGACATAGCGAAAACCGCCGAATGCGATCATGAGGACGGCAATCGGACCTGCCGCATAGATCAGACTTCCTGCAATCATCTGGAGAATGATGTTCGCAACTGATGCTCTGCCACTGCCGCCCGTAATATTAACGGCGTATCCGGGTCTCAGATCTTCCTGCATGGTAACCTGGGCGTTCGCAACCATCGGCGCGATCGAGATCAGGAGAAAAATTAGAGATGCAATTTTTGCTTTCATCATTGGAAGAACTCTAATTGGGTTATGCCGACGACGACGGCGTATGATGCGGCAATAATGACGAGCGCCAGTACGGACCAGTATAAAATTCCTTTTCCTTTAGAGATTTTTTCCTCGTTTCCCTGCGCTGTTACCATCATCACGCCTCCAACGGTGAAGGCTACCAGCGCCAGCGAACCTGTTACCCCGAGGATGATTTTGATGACGTTTGCCATTATCACGGGCCAGTCACTACTTGGGAGCTTATCCACGAGCGCGATTTTCGTGGCTTCTTTGTTCGCCTGATCAGGGTACTCGACGGTTGGCACCAGGCTTTGGGCTGAGGCCGTCAGGATAAAACCCATGCAGGCAAAGGTTGTCAGGAATCCGATTGTTTTCGTTGTGAGGGTCATTTTATTGCAGAGGAATGAATTTTAGACTTGAATGGCGCTGATAATGGACACAATTGCGTACGAAAGGATCGCAATGAGCAGACCGACAATCGCATAAGTGACAGTTTTTTTGCCGCTCGCTATTTTTTCTTCATTTCCGTAGGCCGTTAGGATTTGGATGCCTCCAAGGATGATAAATAGAAATGCGCACGCGCC
>DATDOI010000104.1:0-3873 GCA_035293325.1 Candidatus Altimarinota bacterium | reverse complement strand
AAAGATTCGGCTTTCTGAAGAGTTTCTTCATATTCAGCACCAGGATCGGAATCGATCGTCCCCCCTCCCCCCACATTGTACAACACCTTGTTATCCTTCAGAAGCATCGTCCGGATAAGAATATTGAAATCGGCATCCCCGTTAAAACTGAAATATCCGGCGGAACCCGTATAGACACCTCTTTTAAAATCTTCCAGATGATCAATGATCTCCATCGTCCTTTTCTTGGGACAGCCGGTGATTGATCCACCGGGAAACATCGCCTCAAAAACATCCAGCGCGTCCTTATTGCGATCGAGCTCTCCGCTCACTTTTGAAACGGTATGAATGACATGCGCATATTTCTGGATCTGGCGATGCTCGATAACCTTCACGGAACCGGGCCTGCACACTTTACCAAGATCGTTCCTCTCAAGATCAACGATCATAGCCAGCTCGGCCGTATCCTTCGCCGAGGCGAGAAGCTCCTTTTCGAGTTTTGCGTCTTCACGGCTATTTCTTCCACGGCGCACCGTCCCCTTGATGGGCCAGGTTTCAAGCAGATTTTTCCTCTTCCTTAAGAGCAGCTCCGGCGAAGAACTGACGATGGAAAAATCCGGATACTGAAAGTACGAGGAAAAAGGACTCGGGTTGGATGCAGAAAGTTTTTTGAAGAGACTCCATGGATCTTTGGTGCATTTCGCGCTGAAACGCTGGGAAAAATTAACCTGGTAGGACTCCCCGCGCTTTAAATATTCCTTGAGGTCCAGAACTTTTTTTATGTACTGGTTTTTGGTCATATTGGAAGAAAGGTTTCCAAGCTCCCCGCTCCTTATAAACGCCGACGACCGGGTAACATCGCGCTGAATCTGCTTCACTTTTTCCGCCGCCGAATAAGTCGTCTCCCCCAGACCAAGAAAAAAAATCTGCCGGGCTTCATGATCAAACGCCACAAGTTTATCCGTAAACGCAAAACAAAAATCCGGTATACCCGCGTCATCAAATACACGCTGCTCAACGCCGGCAAGACGGCAACCAAAATCATAGGAAAAATAGCCCGCAGCACCTCCGGTAAAAGGCACCGGGACTGCCCCTTTATAAACAAACGTACCCATAAGATCTCGAAGAACCTGGACCGGATTCCCCTCAACCATTCTCTTGCGCGCCGATTTTTTGACGGAAAAAAAATCTTTCCTCTTTGTCAGGTGCACGGTGTTGCCATCAGACTCAACAATAAGGAAAGGGTCGTATCCAATGTAGGAATAACGGCCGGTCGGGGCATTATCATGCCTGCCCTTTTCTTCACCGCTGCGGAGCAAAAAAGCGTAATCGCCCCTCAGCCGGTCAAAAAAACTCTCGGGGGTTGAATCCTCGCTGAAAGGACTCGACGCGCTGGAAAGATGGATTGGAGGCATGGAGAAAAACCAAACGGTTAGCCTCTTTCGTCCTCAGTGTAGACATGTTCAAACTCGGACTTCTCGTAATCGTGAACTTCGTCCGGATGGAAAAAACGTGGAACCTCTTTTTTTGCCGTATCAACGGAATCAGATGCGTGAACGACGTTGCAGGCCACGCTCATGGCCAGATCACCGCGAATGGAACCCGCCTCAGCCGCTCGTGACTTGGTGATGCCGCATAAAATTCGCACCGCCTGTACAACCTCAAGCCCTTCCAGGCAAAGAGCGATGACGGGGGAACTTCGCATGAATTTGCTGACGCCCGGGAAGAAAGGTTTATCCGCAATGTGAGCGTAATGCTCGCGCAGCACGGCTTCATCAAGAGACATCATTTTGATGCCGACAACCTTGAGCCCTTTTCGCTCAAATCTTCCGACAACTTCCCCGATAAGACCGCGCTGTATTCCGTCAGGCTTGATGAGCACGAGCGTTTTTTCTTTGGTACCTGCAAACTCCATAAATCATGATCTTTAAAAGATAACCGGCGCAATAATACTAGTATTTACAACTAAATCCAGCCCGGAGCGTTACAGTTTCAGCAGTTTCGCAAAACGTTCCCGGTCTTCGTACGGGCCGATAACGGCCAGATACAGCTTATCAGTTGCGAATATTTCCTGCGCAACCTGGCTCATCTGTTCCGTCGTAACGGAATCAATCTCTTTGATGATCTCCTCGATCGGCTTCACTTTATTGTAGAGAATCTCGTATTTTCCCAGGAGGTGGGCGTACTCTTCTGAATCTTCCAGCCGGAGAACCAGCTTCCCTTTAAGGTAATCTTTGGCTTTCTTCAGCTCCGTTTCGGGAACTTTTTCATCTCTTACGGTCCGGTATTCGTCCAGAATCGCCGTAATGGCTTTATCAATACCGTTCAAAGAAACGCCGGCATTCGTGGAGAACGTGCCTGAATCCGTATAGTCGTCCGTCGAAGTGCTGATGTAGTAGGCCAACCCCTGCCTTTCACGCACGGACAAAAACATGCGGGAACTCATATTCCCGCCCAGAACAATACCGAGCATTTTGGCGGGATAATGGAGGGGATGCAACTCGGAATAACCCGGGACGCCGAGCATAACATGCGCCTGCTCCGTCTTTTTATTCCGGATATAAAGGGTGTTCTTGTCCTTATTATCCTCGAGCTTGGCTGCCTGAAAAGCCTTCTTCCGGGCATCAAAAATAAAAAGTTTTTCAAGCTCACGGACCATATCTTCGTGCTTTACGTTCCCGGCAATCGAAATCACCGTATTGTCGGCGGAGTAAAGTTTCTGCTGATAATCAACAAAATCCGCGCGCTGTACTCCGTTGATGACCTCTTTCGTTCCGACCTGATCCCAGCCCATCGGCTGGTTTCCATAAATAAGTCGTTCAAAATCCCAGCCGATCTGGTGCATGGGAGTGTCCTGATACATGTTGTACTCTTCCATAATCACGCCGCGCTCACGGTCAATCTCCGCAGGATCAAATTTCGATTTCAGGAGCATGTCGGAGAGAACATCCAGGGCAATGCCGACGTTTGTAGCAGCAACTTTCACGTAGTAACCGACGTACTCTTTGCCCGTAAAGGCGTTAAAGTCACCGCCGACGCTGTCGATGGCCTCGGAAACCTCCTTCGTATTTTTATATTTTTCCGCGCCCTTAAAGAACATGTGCTCCAGAAAATGAGAAAGCCCGTTAATTTCCGGCTTCTCATAACGGGATCCCGCGCCGACCAGAATCAGTACCGTAACGGCCTGGGTATTGCCGAGGTGCTGTGTAACGACCCGTAAGCCGTTATTGAGGGTTGTCTGCTGAAACATGTCTGCCATGGTGGAATAACTTGAAAGGAAGTGACGTAAATCCCCGCCACAATACCGCAAAAATCTCTTTCCGCACAAGGAACCAAATCAATTGCACGACCAACGGGGCGGAGTATAATGTTGATCCAAGGCCGCAAACTCACCTTTATGAGCAGGAAAAAACACAGCCGCATCAATGATCCGGAGTTCAAGATTATGATCCTCAAAATCGTAACTCTTTTTCTGGGAGGCGTCATTATTGTGAGGCTGTTTTACCTCCAGGTGATCCAGAATGAATACTACCAGGCCAAAGCGGCAAAAGAGCATTTCGGTTATACGGAACTTCCCGCGCGACGGGGAGAAATTTTCATCAAGGACTATGCATCGGATGAAATGGTGAGAGTTGCGACAAACGTGACGCTCGATACGCTTTTTGCGGATCCGAAAAACATCAAGAACCCGAAGCTTATTGCCGACCGTATCGTCCCGATGATTTTCAACCAGGAAGAGCAGCGCGCAAAAGATGATGAACGCGTTGCGGAAGAGCATAAGCGCGCCCAAACCCAGGAAGATATTGATACAATTAAACCTCTCACCGACGAAGAGCTCTACCGCCAATACTACGACGACGTTCTGATGAAAATAAGCCAGCAGGTCCGGCCCGT
>DATDOI010000103.1:0-6921 GCA_035293325.1 Candidatus Altimarinota bacterium | reverse complement strand
GAGAGGATTCTTGACTATGCCGAGAGCTCGACGAGAATCCAGACTTTGAACGTTTTTGAAAGATCCGGATTTGCCCGCAGTTTTGCGGGAGCTCTCCTTTTGTTCTTTTTTGTTCTGACGTCCGTTCTTTTACTGCCTTTTCAGGTGCCGGTTACTTTTGCCCGTGCAACCGTGCTGGATCAGGTAAACGGTGACGTCGTCATTGTCAGGAATAATGCCATACTCAAGGCGGTGCCGGAAATGGAGCTGAGAGAAGGGGATGCGATCGTTACGAAAGACGGGGGTTCGGCCACTATACGTTTTTTTGATGACAGCCTCAGTCGTCTCTCTGAGAATACCGATCTTTTGCTGCGTCGCTTGCAGACCGGTCTCTTTCTAACGTCTGCATCCGAGATTGAACTTTTTTTGTCCAGGGGGCGGGTCTGGACCAATGTTGTCACGCTCATTGATGATGATTCAAATTTCACCATAGATACGACACGCCTTCAAGCGCGCGTCGAAAAGAAAGCCGTTTTTGATCTCCACGAAACGGATGACAGTACCCAGGTTGCCGTTTTCAACAATGTTGTCAGGATCGTTTCTTCCCACGCTCCGGCGGAAGTTCCCAAGACTCTTGTTGCGGGTTACAGCGCTGAACTTGCCGACGTTGCAGCACAGGAGCTCGCCATTGAACGCTTGCCCAAGCATGAAATCAGCCAGCGCGAAAAATCGCCCTGGTTCGATGAAAATCTGACGAGCGATGAACAGTACGAAGTTTCATTCATGGAAGAAAAGGAGGAGGAGATTGTTGCGCATGAACTTTCCTCTCTTGCTCAGCCGGGACAGGTATTGTCAAACAGTGAGGCCGAGCAGTTGAGGTTGCGTTTTCAGGATTCTCTCAAAATATATGCCCAGGCTCAGGCTGATCTTGTGCAGGGAGGTCAGGAAGATGCGTTGAAGGAGCTTGAAGAGTTTGAACGCACGACATCCGAAATACTTGCGGCTCTTGAGGGACTTGAAGATCCGCTATTTGCGGATATGCTCCGGGCATCCATGCAGGAGCAGATAAGTATCCGGTTAAAGGAGTTTGTGGCATTCAGCCCCAACCATCCGCTCTATAAGTCGAAACAGTCTCTTGAGAGCATTCAGCTGGAGCTCAGCGTGAGCGATGCGGAGAAAGCGGAAACGGAACTGTCTCAGACGGAGAGCATGCTCCTGGAGATTGAACAGCTCGTTCATGATAAAAAACCGGGACTCGCCGCTTCGACACTGCTGCGTTATCAGGAACGAACGAATGAGTTTTCACTGACCATAGACGGTAAGGACACTCCCGCCGTGGAGGAAACATTCGATGATCTCATCCGTCGTCAGGCTGATCAGATCAAACTGCTGACGGCTATTGAGCAATCGCTCGTTCATCTTGATGAGAAAGATTTCCGTGAACAGGTTGTAGCTGTTCGTGAAGAGACTCTCCGCAAGTTTGTCATAGCTTTTGAACAGCTCCCTTATGCCGTACCGCAGGACGTCCTGTCTGAAGTGAAGGATCTCTATGACACGTACGGAGAAGAGGGAAGCAGTGAAGAGGAGATCATTGAACCGGCGGCCGCGAAATTCCTTGCGCAGGATTATCAGGTTTCGTTCATTGATCCTTCGGGCCAGGGGACTCCTGAAATGGGAGTCGTCACCATCATAATGTCTTCAGAAGCGACGATGGATGTTGCCGAACAAATTGAGCCGGTTGTTCCGGCTGCTCCTGAAATTGTCGAACCGGTTGATCCCGTCGCACCTGCAGCCGTTGATGTGGTTGAAGATATTCTATATTTCGATGGCGAGGAGTCCCAGAATGAGCCCCAGGCTGGCGAAGAGACCCCCGATGATCCAGAACTTCATGACGATGCTGGGCTCTGACCATCCCTTCTTTTCGAAGTGGTGATGAAGAGGCGCTATAAGAAACACTTTTTTCCCGAACAGTTTTTTTGAGGTGAGCTGAATGATGACCGAGAGCGTCTCGATGACGAAGATGAAACCGATAAGCGGGAGTACGGCAACGGAGTCCGTCATCATCGCAATCACGCCCAATGTTGCCCCCAGCGACAGCGCGCCCGTGTCACCCATAATAAAGTGCGCGGGGAAAATGTTGTACCAGATGAACCCGACGAGGGCGCCGACGATGACCGCGCAGAACGCGGAGAGAATGAAAAGGCCCTGTGCGAACGCAATGATGGAGAAAGCTCCGAACGCGATCATGAGGAGCCCCCCTGCGAGCCCGTCGAGTCCGTCCGTGATGTTTACGGCGTTGGCGCACGCCGTGATCACCAGGATAAAGAGCGGAATGTACCACCATCCGATGGTAACGTCCCCAACGGTCGGTATGTGGATCTGGTTATAGCCAAGTCTGAAGTGAAACCAGTACGCGCCTGCGGCTGCAAACAGCGTCAGCCAGAGAAATTTCGGTTTGATATTGAGCCCTTTGCTTTTTCCCAGTCCGCGAATGTTGAAATAGTCATCCACGGCCCCAAGCAGCGCCGTTGCTACGAGCGTGAAAAGAGGGAGCCAGGTTTCATTTCTGTTGATGAGCGAGTTTTCCGTGAAACCGAGGGTTGAGGAAAGGCTTGAACCCAGCACCACGATGAGCGTTGCTCCCCAGATGAGGATTCCTCCCATCGTCGGGACACCTTTCTTTTTTGCGTGAAGCGATTGGTACACCGTTGCCATTTCGCCGCTCGACGCAACCTCGCGAATCTGTTTGCTGCAGCGATATTTCTTGAGAAGTTTTATGAATCCGGGTGCCATGGCAATCGTCAAAATAAACGCCGCGATTTCCGACCCGAAGATCAGCAGAAGGTGGCGCACATTGGTGAAGAGGTCCATCATTACGTTTATTTTATTTCCAAGTATACGTTCGGAACGTCCAGTCCGCGAGCACTTTTGTTTCCTGATACCGGGACGGGCTGTTCAGAACGACCGTAAGAATGTCGTGCCCGTCATCATTTTCGATCACCGAAATGAGGCATTCTCCCGCTTCATCCGTGGTTCCCGTCTTGAGTCCCAGGACTTTAAGATAGCTTTTTAACAGCGCATTGGTGTTCTTGAGCTTGTGAATGAATTTTTCGTTCGTTGAGGCAACTTCCAGTTCCTCTTTTACGGCCGTCCGGCGTATAAAACTTTTTCCAAATGCGTATCGGCCCAGCAGCGCCAGGTCATAAGCCGTCGAGTAATTGCCTGACAAAAGTTTTGCCTCTTTATTTTTTTCTTCCTGAGTCTGTTCCTGAGTTACATTATTTACATTGCTGTCGCCGTTTTCTTCGTTATCCGTTTCCATTTCTTCCCCGTCGCCATCCAGGCCGGTCGCGTTGATAAAGTGTGTGGATATGAGTCCGAGTTCATCAACCCGCCGGTTCATTTTTTTAACAAACTCCTCCTCGTTTTCGCTGTTATGTTCCGCCAGCGCAACCGCCGCGTCGTTCGCCGAAGCTATGAGCGCCGCTGACAGCAGGTTCTCCACCGTAATTTTTTCGCCCTCGGCAAGCCATGCTTTTGAACCGGGCGTCGCAACGACATTTTTTGAAATGGTGGCCACCTCCTTGGGATCGTTCTCTTCCAGTATGATTACCGTGGTCATGAGTTTTGTCAGACTCGCTATCGGAAGAGGCTCATGAATATTTTTTTCGTAGAGTATAAGGCCGTTTTTCAGATCCACCACAATGGCGGATTTGGCCGATATTACCGGCGCAATGTTTAATTCGTTCTTTTCAGGAATTCCCGTGGCTTCCAGAAGAATTCCCTCGTTCCACGGCATAACGTGAGGCGTCTGCGCCGGCAGATTTTCACCCATGAGCGTGCCGGCGGCGAAGAGACTGAGAAAAGCGGTTATCATGGAGTGGCTTCGTTACCCGATGCTGGATCTGATGTTGAGTCTGATGCTGAATCCGACGTTGTGGTTTCGGCTGTTTGTTGCGTTGAAACGGGCGGAGGGACGAAATAGCGGAGCGAATCGAACGGGTCCACAAGCCGGTTTTTTCGATAATCTTCCCCGAGCTCCACGACGATCGTTGTATTTTTTTGCTTTTCGCTTTCCAGATATTCAGGAGGGATGCCTGCCTGGATTTTTACCCCGGGCATCAGAGTTTTTATCATTTCGATTGTTGTCAGCTCCCTGGAACTTTCCTGTGTTCCGGGCTCGACGCTCTTGTAGTACACGGTTGATTCCTGGAGTTCGCGATTTGAGGCATTTCCATAGTAAACGACGTTCAGACAGAAACGGCTCAGAAGATTCATTCCCTCATAGGCGAGACCCGGTACTTTTGTTCCGTTCAGCACCTGAATTTCCACTTTGTCTGAAATGGGCTCAACATTCTGCAGTACCGTTCCGATAAAAAAATGGACGTATTCAAAGTTGTTTCCCGCCGGAAGCAGGACGGATGCGCCGCTGAAAAATTCGCGGGCCGGAGTGTATACCAGTCCGCCGCAACTGGTCGGGTCGTCATTGATGACGAGCGGGAGAATGCTTTCCCTCTGCATGTCTTTTGCAAGTTTTCCGAGTTCCAGAATTTCAGCCAGAGAAAGGTTTGTTTCGATGCTGTCTCCGATGCCGTCGTACAGCTCCTTGATTTTTCCGCTGTCCGTCAGGATATTCAGACTCAGGGCTTTTTCTTTTATTGCGTACAGGAGCTGCTGCTGCCTTTTGGCCCGGTCAAAATCGCTCGTGGTTTTGCGGCTGCGCGCGTATTTGAGCGCCGTCTCTCCATCAAGATGCTGGAGACCCTCATCAATCTGGAATGTTTCAAAGTAGATGGTTTCGCCCTTCGGGTAGTAGGGGTCGTAGATGGCGTTTTCCACCAGAACGTCAACACCGCCGATGCTGTCCACGATTTTTGTGAACCCCTGAAAATCGACTTTTACGTAATATTGGATTTCAACCCCCGTTATTTCACTCACCTTTTCCTTCAGCTTGTAGAGCGCCTCTTTGTCGCCGTATAAACCTTTGGCGGTATGATAGACGGCGTTGATTCTCATTTGCGCCATATCTCCCTTCTCCATGTAGAAATCCCTTGGGATTGAGATCATGGGGACTATTTTTTTGTCGTAATCCACGCTTGCAATCATCACCGTGTCGGTAAGGTCTGTCCCTTCATGCCCTTCGCCTCCCACTCCCACAAGGAGGATATTTGTATTGCCGTATTCGTCCGTAATGAGGGGTTTCCCGAATGAAAAAACTATCGCCGAAAAATCCAGACTGCGGATGATCTGGTACATCCCAAAAAGAATAAGCAGGATAAAAAGCAGACCTCCTCCGATGGCTAAGAGATGAAAATGCACGTTTTGCCCTAATCGCGACGGCGTTTGAGGATCACGTTCCTGCCGTGAGGGTGATTCCGTTGAAGCAGGTTCGGAAACGGGTTTGCCCGCAACCTCTGATTTGCGCTGTTTAATACGGGGTTCTTTGCGAATCCTTCGCGTCCTGAAATCCATTGTTCTTCAAAAAAAGAGACTTCACTATTGTAGTTCTTTTTTTGCCTTTTTCAACCGACTTTTTCCCCTTTTACCGTTCGCTTTTTCAGTTCGTTGTAAAGAGGATTGTCGCTTTTATTGTTCCGATTGCATCAGCAGCCAGGCCGATACCTACTTTTGTCCACTGGCTCATCGTCACGTCTTCGCTTTGCGCGGCTTCAGAGATGAGCTTATCTGTCCCTGATGATTCCAGAATGAGGGCCTGAACCGCTTTATCCGGCACATAATCCTGCACGATGCCCGACAACGTTTCTCCGTTCGGCGCCGTAAAATCGAAAAATTCCTGAGCGGCCATAATGTCGCTCCACTCATTCGCCGCTGCCTGAAGATCCGTGTTCACCCAGAGACTGCTGATGTTTTCCGCGGACCTGATTTCATTCATCTGCGATAGAATCTCATTTCTTATGGCGCTGAAATCTGATTCATCCAGAGGGTCCCCGGAAAATTCCTCCGTCGTAATAAGGGATCCGTCCGTTTGCGTTACGATGCCGATGCCCACCTTCGACCATGCATCGTCAATGATATTGCGGCGATGGACGGCACTCTGCATTAAGCCTTTATGCGTATACAGAACGGTCGGAGAGATCGCCAGATTTTCACTCACGCTTGTGGCGATGTCGAGCTCTTTACGCCGGTCATTCGGCGTTTCCCCGTCCGGATTTATGTGGCTGAAAAAATTTCGCGTCAGCATGTCTTTGGAATGAAGCTGCGCGAGGGTGTTCAGTTCATCATCCATTACGATAGGCGCGCGGCCCACTTTTATGCGTTCCTCATTTATGAGTTTCAGCATCTCCGTCCGTGCGTCGGACAGGTTGAAATTTTCTTCCGGCCGCGCGTAGCGGTTGAGGTCAAAGAAATCCGGTATCAGAGGTACACCCTGACTGATGTATACCGGGCTGTTCAGAACCGCGGAGCCGTCCGTGCCGTTGATTTCCACGTTGTAGGTTCCTATTTTTGCCGGTTGATACGCGTATGTGAAACTGTTTCCCGCGGAAATAATTTCTGCCCCGTAATAGTCTTCCGTCGGCCCGCCGGTTTTCAGGTTAACCGTATCAACGAATCCGTCCGGTCTTATTACCGCTCCCTCCACAAAAATGTCCGTATTCGTCGTGCCTTCGATTGTGATTGTCTGCGGGGTCAGGAACGTTTCCGGCAATGATGGTATGGAAAGCTCGTCCCCGTGAAACGTGTACTGATGCGTTGCCGCGGTGAAGGTTTTTTTAACCGGTTCAGACCATTCGCTTTTTACATTGAGGGGGAATTCACTGATGAGATTTGCCCCTTCAACCCACATATTCACCGTGCCCTCCCCGAACTCCTCAAAATCCGGATAGTCGGCATCGAAATTTTCGATTCCCTGCCGGAAGTAGAAGATCTTCGTTTCATCCGCCTGAAAAATAATGACGCGGATGAACTCAAAATCGTTTTCAT
>DATDOI010000102.1:0-10196 GCA_035293325.1 Candidatus Altimarinota bacterium | reverse complement strand
AATCCAGATTCAGTGGAAATAAAAGAGTACGGTGGCAATATAAATCACGTTTGTCTTATTAAAGGGTTAAGCAGGATTCAGGACTATCTATCCAGATCCAGGCTTGATAGCAAATTTACTTTTGAGTTTTGTGCTAAAATCAACAATGCTTTGGAATTTTTAAAATAATAGAAAAAGCACTAGACCTTATTGGTCAGCCAAATCGAACCTATTTCATTTTAAGCTTCCCACCATGCAACACGATGACAAACCAATGAGGGAGATTGATGATACTGCAGGTTCGGCTGCAGAAGATCGTTTTGAAGATATTCTGAAGAGAGTAAAGGCTGCGAATGCGGAAATTATTAAGGATGAAAGTGGCCCACTCTATATTGATATTGGCAGGGAGGAAGTCGAGGTTGGAGAGCAGCGGGTCGTTGAGTTTCATCTGAACGGAATGGATTTTCAGATTACACGCAACGCAAAAACTGGTCGAATTGTCGGCGAAGGCCGCAATAAAGGCATTGAGGAACTTTCAAAGCCAATCATAGAATTGAAATTAAAACGCAAGCCGGATACATCTGATCAGTGGGTTATTCTGGATCTGGAGGATATGTTTTAAGTGAGTGAGGAACTAGACCCTCCTCCCCAGCCGATTATTTTTTTGAGAAATACGAAAACAGATAACAACGGATCGTGCCGTTGAAGAGTTTTCTGTTTTTGTCCGCCGGACGGCCAAACAGCTGAGGGAAATTTTCGTTCGAGGTTATGAAAAAGAGCGAGCAGTTTTTGCTCTCCTCGAATTTTTTTCCGAAGTCGCGGTACATCCGGTCCACATCGGATTTTTCTTCAAGGCGCTCTCCGTAAGGAGGATTCGTTATGAAGGTGCAGTTTTCGAATCTGCTGAAATCCAGAGCGTTAAAATCTGAACGCTTAAAATTAATGGCATCAAACCCGGCCCGCCCGGCGTTTTCTTTTGCAATAATAAGCGCTTCAGGATCGATATCGAAACAGTAGATCGGCAGTTTTTTTACCGGATCTGCAGCCATTCTCGCCTCCCGGTAGGCCTCTTCGATCTTTTTTTGGTCGATCCAGGGCCACTGATGAAATGCAAATTGCCGCTTAAGCCCCGGAGCAATGTTGTGTGCCATCAGTGCCGCTTCAATCGCGATCGTTCCGCTTCCGCAGAAAGGATCAACCAGTGTCCGTTCAGGCGTCCAGTCGGACAGTTTGACCATAGCGGCTGCTAAGGTTTCTTTTATTGGAGCCAGATTCGCTTTCGTGCGGTACCCGCGTTTATGGAGACTGTCGCCTGAAGTATTGATGCTGACAATAAACCGGTCTTTGTTCGCTTTTACGAATATCTGATAGGTGGCTCCTGAGTTTTCCGGCAAAAGATCGGTCTTATTTTTTTGCTGCAATCTTTTTACCATCGCTTTTTTTACGATACTTTGAATAGCCGGAACCGAATGGAGCATGGATTTAACGCTCGAAGCCGTGTTCGGGAAAGCGTCATTTTTCCCGATGTATTTTTCCCATTCCAGTCCATTGACCGCATCAAAGAGTTCATCAAACGTTGTTGCCCGGAATTCCCCCATTTTTATATGGATGCGTTCAGCGCAGCGCAGCCAAAGGTTTGTTTTAATAATCGCCGCTTCATCACCTTCGAATGTCACACGTCCATCCTCCGTTTTAATAACCCAAAGCCCCAGCTTTTTCAGTTCATCGTAGACGATTTTTTCCAGTCCAAAGGCGCATGTGGCGATCAGTTCCATGTTATTCCTTACTTTCGCAGTTAAACATCCATTGAATGCCGTATTTATCCGTGCATGAACCAAAGAATCCTCCCCAAAACATTTCTTGAAGGTTCATCTCCACTTTTCCACCTGCGGAAAGCGCATCAAACAATCGTTTCGTTTCTGTGCGCGTATCCGGCTCAAGGTTGATGTACATGTTGTTTCCCGTTTGCATTTTGAATCCCATTGATTCCGGCGCGTCAGTACCCATTAACACGTGACCACCAAGAATCGGCAAAGCAATATGCATTATCAGGTTTTTGTCCGCTTCTGACATGGGTGGCTGACCCTCTTGTGGCGGAACTTCTGAGAATCTTTGGATGCCCCCGACGAACTCTCCACCGAAAATCGACTTATAAAAATTGAAAGCCTCCTCTGTTTGACGTGGAAAATTAAGGTAAGTGCTTACTTTCGCCATAATAATGGTATTATTAGATTATTAATAAAAGGATACCTTTTCTCCGCCTCAAATGTCCATTATGCATGTTTTCCCTGGCGTTCAGCTTTTACAAGCGGCCTATTGACATTTGAGCTATCCTGTTATAAATTACCTTTCAGAATTTTATTTACAGACTGCAGAGTCACATCAATATGAGTAATAGATTTTTTAGGCCGAAACGCTCGTCAAAGCCGAAAACCACCAGTTTCAGAGGTCCGTCACCGTCTCATGCGCCATCTCATGGCAGGGGGGGGAGTCGAGGTTCACATAACGGAGGCGGCCGCACAGGCGGCAAGATCGACATCTCGAAGTTTATCCACATGCCGGTTGCTTTTAAGGAGGCTCCTGCTCCGTACGTTCCCCAGATCCAATTCAACGATTTTGAGATCAGCGAGAAACTGAAGCAGAATATTATTGCAAAGGGGTATAAAACGCCCACTCCGATCCAGGATAAATCCATCAACTATATCCTTTCCGGACTGGACATCGTTGGAATAGCCAATACCGGCACGGGCAAGACGGCCGCTTTCCTTATTCCGCTCA
Organism: Candidatus Altimarinota bacterium; assembly: GCA_035293325.1. Classification (GTDB taxonomy): domain Bacteria; phylum Patescibacteriota; class Gracilibacteria; order UBA1369; family UBA1369; genus DATDOI01. The sequence goes on along the minus strand of DATDOI010000102.1, from coordinate 7,439 downwards.
TCAATAAAGTGATGCTGAACCGCCAGGAAAGAGTTTTGATCGTTGTTCCCACGCGTGAGCTGGCTTTACAGATCCAGGAGGAGCTTTTCGGTTTCACGAAGATGCTGAGTATTTACTCCGTTTTATGCATCGGAGGCGCCAATATCGGTCCGCAGATTGCCGGGCTGAAGCGCCAGTGCAATTTTGTCATCGGGACGCCCGGAAGATTGAAGGATCTTATCAGCCGGAGGATTCTGAACCTGAGTCAGTTTAAAAATATCGTGCTGGATGAGGCTGACCGCATGCTCGATATGGGTTTCATTCACGACATCAGGTTTCTGGTTTCCCACATGCCGAAAGAGCGTCAGTCTTTGTTTTTTTCCGCCACCATTTCTCCTGAAATCCAGAGCCTTATTAAGGATTTTCTGGATCAGCCCATAACGGTTTCCGTGAAATCCGGCGAAACTGCCGTGAACGTTGAACAGGATGTTATAAGGGTTACCAGAGACAAGAAAATGGATGTTCTCCATGATCTTCTGATCAAACAGGAGTTCCAGAAAGTTTTGATTTTTGGCAGAACCAAACACGGCGTTGAAAAACTTTCTGTGAGTCTGGCCAAAAGAGGATTCAGCGTTGATTCGATTCACGGCAATAAGAGCCAGTATAAGAGACAGAAAACACTGAACATGTTTAAAACCAATAAACTGCAGATTCTCGTTGCAACGGACGTGGCGGCGCGAGGTCTGGATATTGAAAGCGTGAGCCATGTTATCAACTACGATCTGCCCGCAACCTATGACGACTACGTTCACCGGATCGGCCGAACGGGCCGCGCCGATAAAAAGGGGAAAGCTTTGACCTTTATTGAATAGTTACGGTGGAAAACACAAAAAACGCGATCGAAGTCTCCGGTCTCGTAAAAGTTTACGATAACGGCACTCGCGCACTGAATGGAGTTGATCTCACCATAAAGAGCGGGGATTTTTTTGGTCTGCTTGGAGCAAACGGAGCGGGCAAAACCACGATCATCGGTATTCTTTCCGGACTGGTCAATAAGACCGAAGGCGGTGCAAAAATTTTGGGGATCGACATTGATCGTGATCATAACGCGGCCAAGAAACAGATGGGGCTTGTTCCGCAGGAGTTCAATTTTAATATTTTTGAAAAAGTCATAGATATTGTGACGCAGCAGGCCGGATTTTTCGGGATACCGCTTTCGCAGGCGCTTAAAAATGCCGAACCCATTTTAAAAAAACTGGATCTGTGGAATAAGAAAGATCAGGCTTCGAGAACGCTTTCCGGCGGTATGAAGCGGCGTCTCATGATTGCGCGGGCGCTGGTTCACCATCCCAAACTTTTGATTCTTGATGAGCCGACGGCCGGAGTAGACGTGGAATTGCGTCACAGCATGTGGGACTACCTTCGGCACCTCAATGCCCACGGTACTACTATTCTTCTGACCACCCATTACCTTGAGGAGGCCGAGCAGATGTGTAAAAACGTCGCCATCATCAAGGAGGGTGAAATAGTGAAGTCCGGAAACGTAAAAAGTCTGATCGGCGCGATTGATAAGCAGACCTACGTCGTGACGGTGAGCAAACTTGTGAACGGCGGTACGAACGGCACAATCAGCGGTTACGATTTCACGGTGGTTGATGAAAATACCGTTGAGGTGGATCTGGGCGTACACCAGTCCGTGAATGATCTGGTCCATCTTCTGAATGAACAGGGGATTCAGGTTCAGGATCTTCGCCCCAAAGGCAACAGACTCGAACAGCTCTTTCTCAATATTCTTAAGGGTTAATATGGATTTTAACGGAAAACTTGTCGCTCTCTGGACTGTGATTCGTCGCGAAGTGCTGAGGTTTTTTCGTATCTGGACCCAGACCCTTCTGCCTCCCGTTATAACGCAATCGCTCTATTTTGTTATTTTTGGATCGTTCATCGGCTCGCAGATTCGCGACGTGAACGGCGTTTCATATATGGCGTTTATCGTTCCCGGGCTGGTGATGATGTCCGTGATAACCAGTTCGTACGCGAACGTGTCCGGATCTTTTTTTGGCGCGAAATTCCAGAAAAACTATGAGGAATGGCTTGTTTCGCCGACTCCGAACTGGGTGGTGCTGACCGGTTACGTCATAGGAGGTGTGCTTCGCGGCCTTCTGGTTGGACTGATCGTGTTTGGAGTTTCGTTCTTTTTTGTCCAGCCGGTCATTCATGATTTTGCGATGATCTGCATTTTTATACTTTTGACGGCTTTGTTATTTTCTCTCGGAGGACTCCTGAACGCCATCTACGCCACGAAATTTGACGATATAAGTATTGTGCCGACATTCGTGCTTACGCCTCTCACGTATCTGGGGGGAGTTTTCTATTCGATCAAGGATCTGCCGGAATTCTGGCAGAACGTTTCAAGGCTGAATCCGGTTCTCTATATGGTTGACGGTTTCCGCTACGGTTTTTTTGGCATCGCGGATGTGAGCGTGTGGCAGAGCGTGGCGGTACTGGTTCTTTTTACTTTTGTCATTCTGTCCTCTACTCTGTATTTAATGAAAAAGGGAGTAGGCTTGAAAAACTGAATTGTGCGTACCCGTAGCTCAGATGGATAGAGTGCAACCCTCCGAAGGTTGAGGCCGCGCGTTCGAATCGCGCCGGGTACACCAGATTTTTTTAATTGTTGGCTGAGAGGAAACAGTGTTATTCTGGATTATATTTCAATTAACTCTTTTCTTATGCTGTCAAAACGAATGTTGTTTGTTCTATTCGGGGCATTGCTCGCTCTTTCGGGATGTCAGTTTATCGCTCCAAACGCGGAGGATAAAATTGCCGAAGGTCTGGCGGAAAACATTATCAGGCAGTCCATGGGTGAGGATATTGATCTGGATGTCAGCGGTGATAATGTCAGCATAAAGACCAAAGAGGGGAATATTGATATCAGCGGCGGTGAGACCGATGGAATGGTGACGATCAACACGGATGAAGGTTCGTCCGTCATGACCGGAGGAGATACACGACCTGTTTCTGCACCGGCTGATCTGCCAAGCCTTCAGGGGGCAACGGAGTTTTTCTGGGCAGGAGTAGAAGGGAACGGCATACTTTCGTATACTGTGAGCGGAAAGGACGCAACTGCGGTGTGCGACATGCAGATCAAACTTCTTACCGGTCTGGGCTGGAAAACTGAAGCGGCGTATTCCATGACCGTGGCCGGCAGCGCAAGTCAGGTTTTGAATACGGATGCGGCAAGCGTGGCGCTCAGCTGTACGGTTGATGAAGAGGCCGGTGTTGTCAGTGTAAGTATGGTCAAAGGTTCAAGCTCCTGATTTTTTAATTTTCCGTAATGTCAGAGAAACTCACCCATAAAAAATGTGTTCCCTGCGAGGGGGGCACCAAACCGCTTACGAAGGATGAATCTGCTCCATACTATGAACAGATTCCATCCTGGACAATGCATGACAAGTCTCTGGAGAAACAGTTTACGTTCGGGAATTTTATAAAAGCCATGGCGTTCATCAATAAGGTTGCCGATATTGCAGAAGGGGAAGGGCACCATCCGGACATCCATGTTTTTTATAATAAGGTGAAGCTGGAACTTTCAACCCATGCCATCGGCGGACTCTCAATCAATGATTTTATCGTCGCTTCGAAAGTCGATCAGCTTACAGAAAAGTAATGCCCATGAAGAAGAAAAAAGTAATCATCCCTGCCGCTCATGGCGAGCTTCACAAGGGGAATAAGCTCAGTGACGTGATTCTGGGGGGACAGGATGGTCTGGTGAACGTGCTTGGGGTGATTTTGGGGGTTGCCGCAGCCTCCCAGGAAACCCGCATCGTGCTGGCTGCCGGTCTTGCCGCGACGTTTGCGGAATCCATCTCCATGGCCGCGGTCGCTTACACATCCAAGGTCGCGGAACGCGACTATTACTTCAGCGAACTCGCGCGCGAAAAGCGTGAAATAAAAGAGGTCCCCGATCTCGAAACGGAGGAGATCCGCGAGATTTACCGTCAGAAAGGTTTTAAGGGTCAGCTTCTGGAAAAGATTGTCGCCGTCATTACTTCCGATGAAAAAATCTGGCTCCAGACCATGATGAGGGATGAACTCGACCTTTCACCCGTCCCCAGGAAACGCCCTTATACCGCTGCTTTTTATGTCGGGTTTTCCGCGATTATCGGTTCCCTTATTCCGCTCGGTCCTTTCATATTTTTCCCCATCCAGACGGGCATATATATATCGCTTATCCTTTCCGCCATCGCGCTTTTTATTGTGGGCGTCGTCAAAGCAAAAATGACCATCGGAAGCCCCGGCCGCAGCGGACTGGCAATGACGGTTATAGGTATTGTGTCCGCGCTTGCCGGTTACGGCGTCGGGTTGCTCTTTAGCGTCTAGTTCACTATACTCAGACCATGCCGAAAGGAAAAAAAGAAAAGAATATTTTTTTGAAGAAGGACGGTGAACTGGTCGTGCGGAATTTTCCGGGGTATTTTTTGATCGCCTGCATCGTTGTTTCCTCGATCTTCCTGTTGCGGGTTTTTCAGCCGTTCATAACGGTTATTATTCTGGCGGCGATATTATCTACAGCTTTTTATCCACTCTACAGGAGAGTATTGAAGCTTTTTCGCAACCATGAAAAGGGCGCTTCACTTTTCACCTGTCTGCTGGTGCTTTTCTTTATTGTCGTTCCGGTCGTTATTTTTATTTTTCTCCTGAGCAGGCAGGCGTACGATATTTATAAATATATAGAAGAAAGTCTTCGTAACGGCACGCTGGATCTCTATCTGAAATGGGAAACGGGTGGCGTTATTTACGATCTTGTCGGCAGCCTGCGTGAGCTGCTTAACGGATTTGTAGACTTGAGCACCATTGATCTGAAGGACAGCATCATCGAGACGGCGAAGAGCGTGGCCCAGTTCCTTGCCGCGCAAAGTGCGAATATTGTGAAGGGGTTTGTGTGGCTCTTTATCAGCTTTTTTATCCTGCTGTTCGCGATGTACTACTTTTTCAAGGATGCGAAGCACATCATTAAGAAGTTGATGGTCCTCAGTCCGCTTCCGGATAAGCATGAGCATGAGCTGTTTCGCAAATTTAAAGAGATAAGCCTCGCCACCCTCAATGGCATTTTTCTGACGTCTGTCGTCCAGGGTATTATTGGAGGCATAGGTATTGCGATTGCGGGCATTCCGAACGCGCTCTTCTGGGGAACGGCGATCGCCATTTTTTCACTGGTCCCCGTTATCGGCACATCAATTATCTGGCTTCCCGCCTCCATTATCCTATTTCTTACCGGTCATGTGGTGAGCGGCGTATTCCTCTTTTTCTGGGGACTGCTGATTGTCAGCACGATCGATAATTTTTTGCGCGCGTATCTTATAGGGGAGCGCACCAAAATGAATCAACTTTTGATGTTTCTGGCCGTTTTCGGTGGAATTCTCGCATTTGAACTGCCAGGCGTTATCTTCGGTCCGCTCATACTGACCCTCTTCTTTGCGTTCCTGCATATTTACGAGAGCGAGTACGACAAGGTTCTTCATAAACGGTAGCTTTTTTTGCGCGGCTTTTTTTAAGAGGCGCAGATTTTTGCGGGTCCTTTTAAGATTGAGTGACCTTTTTTGGCAAATCGTAGACAAATATTTTGTGTGTGTTATAATTTAAAGATTTATTTTTGATGAGAAGCAAAAAAAAACATGGTGCGCCGTTACAAAAACAAAATTACTCAAAAAATCTTCGAACATAAACATTCTCGCGGTGTTTTTGTTCTTTTTGGTGTGCTGGTCGTTTCGATGCTTTTTCTGAGCGGAACGGTTCTGCATAACACGAAGGTGCAGCTTCGCGGCGCAGCCCCGGGACCCGTTCTGGAAGCCAGAATCCAGGATGTGCTCAATGACGGTGTTTTTACGGATGTACCCGGGAATCACAAACATGCCTATGCCATCGCCTATCTGAAAAGTCTTGATCTCGTCCGCGGCTATGAAGACGGAACCTTCAGGCCGGATAACCACCTTACGCGGGCAGAATTTATGGTTTTTTTGATGAGCGGGCTCCGCGTGAACCCGCACAACCTTCGTCACAGCTACTGTTTTGCCGATGTCAGCCGCGAATGGTTTGCCCCGGCGACCTGTTTCTCCAAAAGCAAAGGATGGATTGAGGGCGACAGCGATAATCGTTTTATGCCGTCCGAGGCCGTTACCAATGCCGTTGCCCTGAAAGTCGTGCTGCAGGCTTTCGAAGTGCAATTATTGAGCGGGTCCCCTGCCGGATTAAGTCTTCCGGATATGCCTGACGATGCCTGGTATGTTCCGTACGTCTGGGCTGCCGCATCGAAAGGTCTCCTGGGAGATAACCCTTCCGGATTCAGTCCCGACGCCCAGATTACCCGCGGCGAGCTGGCGCAGCTTCTTTACAGCGTGATGGTTTCCGAGCTTCCTCCTTTTTGAAGTTCCGGCGTTTTCAGCCACGGCGCTTTTTTCGTGATGAACCACCAGGCTGCGCCGCCGCAAAGGAGCGCGCCAATTCCAAGTGAAGCGATCAGCGGAAGTCCGCCTGAATTTTCATCAACGCCGGCGGCCTCCAGCACCTCATATTTTTTGAGCTGATAGAGACCCTCACCCTCCGGTTGGACCAGAAGTTTAAGTTTTGAACCTTTCGTGAATGACAATTTTGCCAGAGGGCCGGCAACCGTGCCCTCATCAAAGAGGATCGTTTTGACACTCACGGGCGCATCAGTTCCGTCTCCATCCAGAGGTTTTATCTGAAAGCGATACTCATCTTTGAATTCCGGCTCGCTGACAACCTCTCCGGTCAGCTCTTGCAGAACGGGATTTTTTTCTCCCGGCGATGGCGCGTCAACCCAGAGCCATTCAGCCGACTCCTCTCCGTTCTCTTTCAGAATTGTGATGAGGCTGTAGGACAGCGCATCGGCAGCTTCCGAATACTCGACTTCATGAATGGCAGTGCCCTCAAAATCTGTAAGCCGGACCTGGTCCGTGGTGTTCGCCAGAGAAAGTTTTGTTTCCGTAATGGGAAACAGATGTGTCATCCCGGGTTCCAGAACCACCGTGTCGGGCATGACGTACGGCTTGCTTCCTCCTTCACTGTCATCCAGCTGCCAGTTCCCCAGATTTACCGTGGTTTCACCCAGATTGGAGATTTCGATCCATTCGTTCTTGGTATCATCTTTTTCCGGATTCGGCATGAGCTCCGTAATGGCGATTTCTGTTGAAAGATCTCCGTTCGTATAATTTTTTGCTGTAGATTTTTTTGTAGATGTTGATTTTTTGGCTGTCGAGGAGGTTTTTTGGGGGGATGCGGCCGGCGCCGGATCGGGAGTTTCTGCCAGAGGAACCAGGTTCGGGTCCGGGATCTGGTTCGGTGCCGTCACCGTCGTCGATGTCGCCGTCGACGGATTCGGCGCCGGTGTCGGGACGTATGCTTCTTCCTCCGTATTATCCAGCGGAATCACTGACGGG
>DATDOI010000101.1:0-4234 GCA_035293325.1 Candidatus Altimarinota bacterium | reverse complement strand
GGGTTTCAGAACCGTGGGTTGCTAGGTAGATGATGGTCATCTATCCAGCACGCTGTTCCTGATCTCCACACACCTATGGGGACCAGCGAAGCTGGAGAGACGATCTATCAGTGATGTTTCAAAGATCCAATAATTTTCGACTGGAGAGCAATATAACATATTATTATCAATATGTCAATAGTCTACCCCCTGAAAAAATCATGGATCTGCTTCACACCCCGGGCGTACCCGCGGCTTGCCCTATGGAAAAACCCCTCTTTCCCCGGGATCGGGTCCACTAGGATAAGGCGCATGCCTATCCGGCGGCATCCGCCGTCCGTTAAAGGGTTATCGCCTACCATCGCACATTTTTCAGGAGCAAGATCCAGATACCGTTGCGCTGCAACCAGGAAGCCTCCGGGATGAGGTTTGGCGGGGACCCGATCCACCACCGGAATTTTGAGTCTGTCGAAGAGTCTCCTTTCATTCGTGTTATTGGAGAATACGCACAGGCGCAGTTTACTGGCCTGAAGTTCACGCAGTTTATCGATCACCGCCGGTGAAAAATCTTCCGTGTGGTGCGGGACCATTGTTCCATCCACATCCAAAGCCAGCCCCCTCACCCCGTTCACAATATCGGCCACCTCAAGGTCCTCGAACCTTTCCACATGCAGCAGCGTTTCCGTGTGTGACGGACGGAAAGGCAGAGACAGAGTGTGAGCCACTTTGTCCCAGTTCAAGCCTTCGCGGCTTTGTCTCTTTTTTTTCTTTTCCATCTCTTTCATTCGCATCGCTTCTATCAACGCCCAATCTGGTATTTCTCCGTTCATGTGAAGGTTTTTAGGCTGATTTGTACCAAAAACGTGACTTTTTGTCGAGGGGAAATTGGTAATAAGAGGCTTTTTTGGTATTATTATGGTTAGCATTTATTTATTAACTTTTCCCACTATGCAGGAAGGTATGCACGGCGGCCCGAAAAAACTGCTCCAGGTTGCGGCGAGTATTTTTCTTTTAACAGCCGCTCTGGGTATTGGCTGGCAGATTTTCGGTACCAGCTGGTTTAAGAACATTAAGGCTGAAATAACGAACCAGCCGTATGCCCGCACTATTACCGTCAGCGCGGACGGCAAAGTAACGGCAAAGCCTGATATTGCGTTGATCACGCTCTCGGTTGTTTCCCAGGGCAAGACGGTTGCCGATGTTACCAAAGACGGCAACGCCAAAATGACGCTCGTTATTGATGCCGTGAAAAAGCTGGGCGTTGAGCCCAATGATGTTGTGACCAGCTCGTACAATCTCTGGCCGCAATATAACTATCCTGAAGAAAAGGCTCCCACAATTATGGGGTATCAGCTTGAGCAGGGGATAACCGTAAAGGTTCGCAAACTGGAAACGGTTGATGATGTTCTTGATGCTTCCGTAAATGTCGGCGCAAACCAGGTTGGTCAGCTCTCTTTTGATATTGATGATGCCAGCATCGTCAAGAAAGAGGCACGCACAGAGGCTTTCGCCAAAACGAGAGAGAAGGCTGAGGAGATGGCTGCCGCTGCAGGAGTACGTCTGGGCAGAGTTGTGACCTTCACCGAGAGTGGAGAGCCATTCTACCCTCCGTACTATGCCAACTACGGAATGGATATGGCCAGATCTGAAATGGCTGCTTCACCTGCTCCATCCATTGAACCGGGCAGCAAGGAGTTGATGATTACGGTTTCTGTTACGTATGAGATCGAATAGTTTTGTCTGAAATCAAAAAGAGCTCCTCGTTCTTACTGGGGGCTCTTTTTTTTGTGGTTTGCGAGTTATTCAGCGCGTCTCATGCCGGCATCACCTGCGTCGGGTCGGCGGGATCGTACAGAACCTGAATCGTGTTCCCCGGCTGTGGAATCCCCACGCGTGAAACGAGTGTCGTGAATGTGGCCTGCTGACCTTTAAGCTCAACAACAACCTCAATATAGGGCGCGTTGTTTACGGTCAGGCCTGTATCCCGTATGGAAAGAATTTTTGCGTCTGCTTTCTGTCCCACCATCATCAGATGTTTTTTCTTTTTCGAGTTTTTGATGGCCTGTTTCACGAACGGTCCGAATGCGAGTCCGAAAATCAGAATAAAAAATGCGGGTATGCCGATTCCAAGGGCCGTTCCAAGCTGGTTTTCATCGAAACCGTTGAAAAAGGCTGCGATTCCCGTGGGGTTGATAGCCGCATAAATTCCCACTGCTGCGCCTGCTACACCCAGTCCGCCGAGTATGATGGCCAGAAGTTTGTTGTTCGTCTGCATAAAATTTTATAAAAAAATATTAGTTGAGTGCGTCTATTTGCGACACCATTTTTTGTTTTTCTTCATCTGTCAGGAAGCTGGCACGGAAGCTGTTTTTTGCGAGTGTGCGAATATTTTCCACGGTCAGACCCAGCGCTTCTGCAATGGCCAGATAGTTTTCCAGAACGTATCCGCCGAAGTAGGCGGGGTCGTCGGAGTTGATCGTTACCAGCAGGCCTCGATCCAGCATTTTTTTGAGAGGATGGTCCATAAGGTTCTGCACCACTTTCAGTTTCAGGTTGGAGAGGGGACAGACCGTCAGCGGGATCTGATGATCCACCAGTTCTTTGATCAGATTTTCATCGTCCATCGCGTGGTTGCCGTGGTCTATACGCTGCACCTCCAGCATCACCAGAGCCTCACGCACATACTCCACGGGACCTTCTTCACCGGCATGGGCCACAGTTTTATACCCTTCATCCATTGCGCGCTTAAAAACATTTTTAAATTTTGAGGGTGGGTTGCCGAGTTCGGACGAGTCCAATCCCACGGCCGTGATCCAGTCTTTAAAGGGGAGCGACTCTTCCAGTGTTTTCATGGCGGCCTCTTCGGGCAGATGTCGCAAAAAACACATGATCAGTTTTGCGGACATGCCCAGTTTTGTTTTCGCATCGTCGAATGCGTGATTGATTCCTTTCACAACGGTTGCAAAAGGGATGCCGCGATCCGTGTGCGTCTGCGGATCGAAAAATATTTCCGCGTGGTACACCTTTTGCAGGTGCGCTTTTTTTAAATAAGCCCATGTCATGTCGTAAAAGTCCTGTTCCTCCGTGAGCACGCCGGCGCCTTCGTAATAAATGTTCAGAAAATCCTGGAGGTTGTTGAACTGGTATGCAGCGCGAAGTTCCTCCACGGACTTATATTTGATCTCTTTTTTGTTCCGTTTGGCGATTTCGAACATCAGTTCCGGTTCCAGAGTTCCTTCAATGTGAAGGTGGAGTTCCGCCTTGGGCACGTCTGCGATGAATTGCCGGAGTTTTGCGTCGAGCATGGCTCAAGTTTAGCAGGGATTTTTGTGGAATTACAGTGTGGTATTATGGACGGGCCTTCACTCTGAACGAGCGATGAAACAATATGCGGAACGGACATTCAGGCGTGTGACGGGTGTGTTTTTATTTCTGTGTGCGTTTTCGGGATACGGTGTTGCATACGCGGCGTTTTTTTCTGACGTGCTTGATCATACCTATTACCGTGCGATTGACTATGTGCGTGTCGAAGGCTTTATGAAAGGGTATGAGGACGGAACGTTCCGTCCGGATGTTGTGTTGAACCGCGCGGAGCTGATGAAGGTTGCGATGAGGGCGAGGGAGGCAGGAGAAACTGTGATGGCGGGCGATGTCGGCTCGGAGGAGGTATCAGAGCAGGAAGATGAAATCCCGTCCGATTCCTGCTTTCAAGATGTTCCTGCTGATGCATGGTTTGCGCCTTTTGTTTGTGAAGCGAAAAAGAGTGGGATCGTGTCCGGCTACGAGGACGGAACGTTCCGCCCGAGCCAGCGCGTCACCGTTGCAGAGGCTGCCAAGATTCTTACGAAGAGTTATGGTCTTTCGGTAAGCGCGCCGGCAGAGCCATGGTTTCTTCCGTATCTTGAGCTGCTCGGTTCAAAGCGGGTACTGCCTGAGACGTTTGTGTATTTTAATCAGGGGGTGACGCGCGGCGAGCTGGCGGAGATGGTTTGGAGACTCGGACTGAGTGAGGAGGAAGAAGTCGGTACTCAGGAAACAGAAGAAACATCCGAAACCGCTGAAACGGAACAAACGCAGGTGTCGCTTCTGGATCTCCGGATTGCGAATGTTGATCGTCTCGCGAATCAGTCATGTCTGCTCTCACCTGAAAATGTTCCGCGCACCATAGATATGAGTCGTGTTCGTGAAACCTGGCTGAAATGGAATAACGATGCGCGTACTGCGGCGGGTCTTCATGCATACACGTACAACGATC
>DATDOI010000100.1:0-9388 GCA_035293325.1 Candidatus Altimarinota bacterium | reverse complement strand
GATTGTCGTGATTTCGAACGGGATCAATCCGGCGCTTTTCCCTCCGGCGCACCTCCATATGTCCGGAAAGATTATAGATACATCTCACCCTTCAGCTTTGTTTGTCGGGAGGATCGCCTATGAAAAAAATCTGCTGGCTCTTGTGGATATTTTTGAGAAAGTTTTGACGGATGTTCCGGAGGGCAGACTATACATTATTGGAGGCGGACCGCAGACAGTTCAGCTGAAGAGGTATGTTGAAAAAAAGGGGCTTCAGGAAAATATCCGTCTGGTGGGTGAAATTCCCCATGCGGAACTTGTGAAATCCGGCGCATATCAGACGGCGGACGTTTTTGTGTCGGCTTCAAAAACGGAAAATCAGCCCGTGACGGTTCTGGAGGCGCAGTGCAACGGGTTACCCTGCGTCGGTATGGATGCAAAAGGTATTCCGGATATGATTGCGAACGACCGGAACGGTTTCGTTGTTCCAAAGGATGATATTGAAGCTTTTGCGGGGCGGATTGTTCAACTTTTTCGGGATAAAGAGCTGCGCGCCAGAATGAAAAAAGAGTCGCTCGCTTATGCCCACCAGCATCGCCTGGATTCCGTCATTGATGAGTGGGAAAAAGCGTATGGTCATGTTGTCCAGAATTATAAGCCGAAAAAGAGATTTGAGCGGCTTCGCGCGGCTCCGGCGCGCGCGAAAGAGCGTCTTCACCGCGCGCGAAAGAGCGCGCGGGCCATGCTGGACGCGCGCAGCGCCAGGCGTAAAGCACGCAGGGTGGGCAAGAGATAGAACACGGGTACATGCCCTCGATTTGCCAAGGAACCTCCGAACCCCTTATAATCCCACACTCTCCTTCATTAAAATTTATGGAGGTTGCAAAGGTCGGTGAAATTTTCGGAAAACACATAGGGAAACCGGTAATGGATGTTTTGCGTAAGCAGGCAAAAGATTTCCCTCTCTTTATTTCCGGTCTGAATAATCTTCAGGCGCTTGCCGGCGAGCCATATGTTCTGGTTTCAAACCATGTCCGGCCCGACGTCCCTTTGTTCAAGCAGAGCGGAGCCAGCCCGGACGTTTTTTTGCTCGAACGTGCCGTTGCCGAAGAAACGGGCCGTCAGCTGAAAATTGTCGCGAGGTCTGACAGCGGTCACCTGAGAGAAGGGGACTATCAGCGTCGCTTTCAGCAGGAGTTTGAACATCCCTTTATGCGTGGCCTCATCGGGGGAATGGATCTGATACCGGTAAAGAGAGTTCCTGGGCGCATTAATCTTGGTTTTGTTAAACAGGTCAGGAAGGCCATTTCGGAGGGCAATCCTTTACTCATATTTCCCGAGGGCAGACACAGTGACGATTTTGACGAGAATACCAATCTTAAGAGCGGTTTTGAATATGTTGCGAGTAAATTTAGTCTGCGGATTCTGCCGGCTTATATCCAGGGTTGTAACAGCTGGCGGGTGAAAGAAAATGTTCATCTTGGTTTTGGAGAGCCTATCGCACCGTGGGATTATGATGCAGAAGAGATTCCCGAAATAACGAAGCGGAAAATCCTCGCTCTTAAAGAGCAGCAGCGTAATGAAGTTGAGTTGGGAAGAGCACTTATCAGGGACCACATACATGAAATGGAGGCCTTCACCGCGGATGGCACACTTTAATTATCGGCATAAGGTATTGCCAAAAAAAAGGCGCATCCTTATAATCCTCCGTGCAATTCGCGTGGGGCATTAGCTCAGCTGGTAGAGCGCCTCGTTTGCACCGAGGAGGTCAAGAGTTCGAATCTCTTATGCTCCACCAAAATCTTTTTTTGGAGCCATATCTGTATCAGCAGCTGTTTGACTGTATTTGTGGGCTTGTAGCTCAGTTGGTTAGAGCGCGTCACTGATAATGACGAGGTCGGAGGTTCAAGTCCTCCCTCGCCCACCATTCAATCTTCATGGATACGCAACTCATCGGTCAGATTTTTTACTACGTCGTCCTCTATGCAGGTCTGTCTTTAACCATGATTCCGTTTTTCTTTTTTTTGTTCTGGAATTTTTTAAACTTCTGGAAAAAACGTGGTGCCTGGTTTTTTTATGCGTTCATGGTGACTTTCTTCGTCGCTGGCATACTTGCTTTCGTCCTCACTCAGGATCGCTGGATTCTCTGGTATTATGCCTTTCCGCAGTGGGTCCAGATTCTGGGACTGTGCGTTGCCATCGTTTCCGGAATCATCATTAAAATGGCGGAGATAAAAATCACAAGGGCGGTTCGTTTTTTCCGGCCGGTCATCAAAGGTGAAAAGTTTCAGCTTCAAACGGACGGGGCGTACCGTTATGTTCGTCATCCGATATATGCGGTTTTTCCCTGGTATGCCTTTGGAGTGTTACTGTACACGGGCCAGCTCATTCTTCTGCCTATTTTTGTTTTCAATATGCTTGCCCGCACCTGGTACGCCAAAAAAGAGGAGGCGTACCTTGCCGGCCACGTCACGGGCGATTACGAAAAATTTAAGCGCCAGACGCCGAACCGGTTTTATCCCTCCTTTGGGAAACGGGTGAAACACTCATAGCAGATCACGCGTAATCCGATCCAGAATCAGATACCCTTTTTCCGTTGCGTGGAGACTATTTCCGGAAAATTTCAGATGGCCGGATTCAATATATGGTTCGGCCTTTTTCATGAGTTCCGCATGATCCGTGAATCTGCTTTCATACTCGCGTTTATTGATGCCCCGGAACGTACGTAAGTTCAGCATGATGGAGTCCATCCGTTCCAGATCGCCGTTTATTTCTGTTTCCTCCCGTTCCTGAAGAGGCTCTTTGAGGTACTCTTCAAAGTCGGAGCCGTTCTCCCAGATTTTTCCGTCCGCATATGAATGAGCTCCAACTCCGACGCCGATATACTCCTTTTGCTCCCAGTAACGCATATTATGCCGGGACTCAAATCCGGGCTTCGCATAGTTTGAAACTTCGTAATGGTTATAGCCCTCTTTTTTTAAACGTGCCGTCAAAAATTCATACATCCGGATTTGAGTTTCTTCATCAGGCGAATCTTTGATAAAAAGGTCGATCCTTTTGGTATCATATGAAAGAAAATAGACCGAGAGGTGGGGAGGTTCGTATGTCAGGATTTTTTCAATTTCCGCGGAGAAACTTTCAAGAGTCTGGTAGGGGAGGCCGATGATAAAATCCGCGCCGAAATTTTTGAAGCCGGTATTTTTTATGGCGGCGAGCGCCCTGATAATGGTTTTGTCGTCATGCGGTCGGGCAATGCGCAGGAGGGTTTTTTTGCTGAAGCTCTGAATGCCGAGCGAAATGCGGGTGATGCCCGAAGCCTGATATTTTTCAATCTTCTCCTCATCGAGACTTTCGGGATTGCACTCGATATTTATTTCCGCGTCAGGGTTAAGACTGAACCGCTCCTTTATTGTACTAAAAATTTGTTCAATGTGGTGCGGAGCGATGAGACTCGGAGTTCCTCCACCGAAATAAACCGTTTCTACAGGCCGCTCTCCATACTTGTTCGCCCGGGACTCCAGTTCGCGGACAACCGCCTCCACGTATTGAGGAATTTTTTTGTTCTTGTGCGCGAAGGTCACGAAGTTGCAGTAGAGGCAGATCGTTTTGCAGAACGGTATGTGGATGTAGATGGAGAGATCTTTTGGCATAATGAGAATGACGGAAATGCTATCCCCTTCAGACGTCCTCGCTTTGCTGCGGAATGTCTTCAGTGAATACCATTTCCGTCATTCTATGATATACTGGTAACAAATCATAATCTGAACGTATGGATCGTATTCTCGTTGCACTCTTCGGTATTCCCCTTGGAGTCGTCATCATGATCTATCGCTATAGCCTGAAAGGTATTACGGGTGACATCGCTTTTGCGGAAACGTATCTTGGATCAGGCGGAACCTACACTCTTATTCTCCTCATCGGCCTGGCCTGTTCCGTTTTGTCCCTGATGTACGCTTTTGGTACACTGCAGGATTTTTTCTCCGGGACGTTCGGTCAGTTTTTTCGCGCGGGTTAAAGCAGCATATTCAGCCGGAGAACTTGAGTCTAAAGTTTGAGGTGCAGCTGCCTGATTTCCCCGTTATTGAGGTGGGCGAGTTTTCGATGGTGCGCACCCGGGATTTTTTCAAAACCCGTCTGGAGAATTTGCAATGTGTCGCCATGTGATGCCAGAAGAAAACTCTGTCCGGAGTACTCTTCCTCAAGATCCAGTATGAGGCCGGTAGTCCGTTCCAGAACAGCGTGAACGCTTTCCACTCCGTGTTCGGTATGATCCGCATTTTCCGCATCAAGCCCGTTGACCATCGCATAGTTCTGATTTCCGGTTTTTTCAAGAGTTCCGAAATGTCTTTCGCGAAGTGCGTTCTCAATCCTGAAATGGGGTGTTTTGATTAATGCCTGGGCGATGAGACCTGTTTCGCGCGCCCGTTTGAAAGGTGATGAGGCGACGACAACATGCTGCCCCAGTACTCCTCCTTCCAGAGCCTTTTTTACGGACTCATACACTTGAACTCTTCCTTCATCCACAAGCCCATAACCATTTTCACCGTTTTCGGGATGGCTTACGATAATTCCGAGCTCGTTTGCCTGACTCTTCCCGTGACGCAAAGCGAAGTAACGGTTGTGGAGTGTTCTGACTCCTTCGAGCTTGTTCAATAATCCCATTTTTTACTTCAAAAGGTGCCAATTTTAACATCTTTAATATGCCCGTCAATAAGCCATCCGCGTCCTATAAAAAATCCCCAAATAAATCTTGACTTATGGCAGGTCGATCAATATAATCTGAGAGCTTTAATTTGATCTAAAGCAAAGTTATTGCTTTTTCTACTGCGAAAAAATCGGCACGTATCCCCTAGCTTTAAGAGCTGAAATTTTCCAGCCGAGCTTAAGGCTAAGGGATGTGTGCACAACACATCCTTTTTTGTTACTGATCATTGAAAACTGGGCCTTGAAATAATGTAATTTTACCGTAGTTGATGTAAAAAACTTTTTAGCGCGCTGCTGAGTTTGCACTCACAGCTCGTTAAGAGGGCAAGTAGTAGTAAGTTACTCATAAGTGCATAGAATGGATGCCTTGACACCAAACTCCGATGAAGGACGCGACTAGCTGCGATAAGCTTCGGCGAGCTGCTCAATAAGCTTTGACCCGGAGATCTCCGAATAGGGAAACCTTATCCGAGTAATGTCGGATAGCCCCGCAAGGGGAGGAAACATGGCGAATTGAAACATCTTAGTACCCATGGAGAAGAAATCAACCGAGATTCCCAAAGTAGTGGCGAGCGAAATGGGAACAGCCTAAACTTCTGATGCGTGATAGGTTACAGCCGTTTCATCAGGAGAGTTGTAGGATTGCTATCCGTTAGCTGTATATAACGGCAATATGTTGTTCTGTTAGCCAAAGGCGCTCTGGAACGGCCCACCATAGAGGGTAATAGTCCCGTCGGCGAAAACAGTTCAATGTGTTGCAGCAACACCTGAGTAGGGTCGGACACGTGAAATCCGGCTTGAATCTGGGAAGACCACTTTCCAAGGCTAAATAGGTTTGGTGATCGATAGTGAACAAGTACCGCGAGGGAAAGGTGAAAAGCACCCCGGTTAGGGGGATGAAATAGTATCTGAAATTCTATGCATACAAAGTATGGGAGCCCGCAAGGGTGACCATGTACTTATTGGAGAACGGACCATCGAGTTAGCTGTGCGGCGCGTTTTAGGTTAAGGGAGTTATACCCGGAGCCACAGTGAAAGCGAGCCTGAATAGGGCGATCATAGTGTCGCGCACTAGACCCGAAGCCGAGTGAGCTACTCATGAGCAGGCTGAAGTGTATCGAGAGATACATGGAGGGCCGAACGCACGGATGTTGCAAGATCCGGCGATGACTTGTGAGTAGGGATGAAATTTCTATCGAACTCGGCGATAGCTGGTTCTCCCCGATATAGTTTTTGGACTAGCCTTTTGTGAAACCTTTCAGGGGTAGAGCTCTGTTTAGGCTAGGGGACGAAATAAGTCTACCAAACCTAGATAAACTTCGAATACTGAAAGCTCATTTCAAAGGAGTCGGACTGTGACAGCTAAGTGCCACAGTCGTGAGGGGAACAGCCCAGACCGTCGTCTAAGGTCCCTAATAGAATCTAAGTGGTAAAGGATGTGGAATTACTTGTACAACCAGGAGGTTGGCTTAGAAGCAGCCATCCTTTAAAGAAAGCGTAACAGCTCACTGGTCTACGTGATTCCGCGCCGAAAATTCAACGGGGCTTAAGGTTCTAACCGAAGACGCGGGTGCATTGCTACGCAATCCAGATTCCAACGGATGTTGGAGTTTGCATTGCTTAGCAATGTGCGGTAGGGGAGCGTTCTGAGTGCGTCGAAGTCGAATTGTAAAGTTCGGTGGAGCGCTCAGAAGTGAAAATGATGGTATGAGTAACGTTATAAGCTCGATGAAAAATCGGGCCACCGTAAACCCAAGGTTTCCCAAGCCACGTTAATCGACTTGGGGTTAGTCGGTCCTAAGGTGAGGCCGAAAGGCGTAGCTGATGGACAACAGGTTAATATTCCTGTACAACCTGGTTTTCGCCCAAGCAATACTCTTTGAAAGATGGAATCTTGATTCTCGACTTCGGTTGAGATGATGGTGACTGTTGATCGGGGGTGGCGCTAGCTCAGGGGGGACGCATCAGGATATCTGGGGCGTGTTAATGAATTCACGTACAAGCTGTTAGCTTATGCTCTGATAGGTAAATCCGTCAGAGTTCGCGAGCAGCGATGTAAATTACTTTCCGCAAGGAGAGCGATTCCAGAGACTTCAGGTGCCAAGAAAATCCTCGGTAGCGAGAAAATCAGGTTACCGTACCGCAAACCAACGCTGGTGGGTGAGTAGAGAATACTAAGGTGATCGGGATAACTTGCGTTAAGGAACTCGGCAATACAACAGGTGTAACTTCGGGATAAACCTTGCCGTTTGAAAGCATTTTATGTTCTTCATTCGGCCTCAGTAAAAGACTTCATGCAACTGTTTATCAAAAACACAGGTCTCTGCAAATCCGTAAGGATATGTATAGGGGCTGACGCCTGCCCAGTGCCAGAAGGTCACGAGGAGAGCTTCACGGCTTGAATCTAAGCCCTGGTGAACGGCGGCCGTAACTATAACGGTCCTAAGGTAGCGAAATTCCTTGTCGGGTAAGTTCCGACCCGCACGAATGGCGTAATGGTATGAAGACTGTCTCGACGCAAGACCCGGTGAAATTACATTATCGGTAAAAATGCCGATTAATCATGGTAGGGCGAAAAGACCCCGTGAAGCTTTACTACAGCTTGGTATTGAGTCGAGGTATATTTTGCGCAGGATAGATGGGACGCTTTGAAGCTTGGACTTCGGTTCAGGTGGAGCGGTCGTTGAGATACCATCCTTGATATACTTTGCCTCTAACGCGGTTGTGTTAATCCACACTGCGGACAGTGCTTGGTGGGTAGTTTGACTGGGGCGGTTGCCTCCTAAAATGTAACGGAGGCGCGCAATGGTTCCCTAGGTCTGGATGGAAATCAGACTGATAGTGTAATCGCACAAGGGAGCTTAACTGTAAGACTGACACGTCGAGCAGATGCGAAAGCAGGTGATAGTGATCCGATAGTTCCACGTGGGTGGGCTATCGCTCATCGGACAAAAGTTACTCCGGGGATAACAGGCTGATCGCGCCCAAGAGTTCATATCGACGGCGCGGTTTGGCACCTCGATGTCGGCTCGTCGCATCCTGGGGCTGGAGAAGGTCCCAAGGGTTGGGCTGTTCGCCCATTAAAGCGGTACGCGAGCTGGGTTCAGACCGTCGTGAGACAGGTCGGCCTCTACCCTCCATGATCGTAGGAAATTTGAGAGAAGTTGCCCCTAGTACGAGAGGACCGGGGCGAACGAACCTCTAGTGTATCTGTTGTCACGTCAGTGGCACGGCAGAGTAGCTATGTTCGGAAGGGATAAACGCTGAAAGCATCTAAGTGTGAAACCCTCCTCAAGATAAGATTTCCCAATTGAGCCTCCTGGTAGACTACCAGGTCGATAGACTTCAGGTGTAAGCATAGTGATATGTTCAGCCGAGAAGTACTAATAGGCGATTGACTTATTACTCTTGTCCTTCTTGCTCTTTATTGAGTAAGAAGTGCTGACGTGTTAGTACTGAGTCCACCTTCGGGTGACCTCAGTACTGACACATTCGGTACCTTTTAACGGGTGCTGAGTGGAAATTAAGTACGCTCAAAGGTAAAACAGACCATTATTATCAAGGCCCGATCAGTAGGCGCCCCGCTAAGCGGGGCGCGACAAAATTGACAATGCTTTTAAAAGGCACTGTCTTGGTGGTTCTTGAGAGGGGGGTACACCTGTTCCCATCCCGAACACAGAAGTTAAGCCTCTCTTCGCCGATGTTACTTACGCTATCAGTGTAGGGAAAGTAGGGCGCCGCCAAGACAGTGCCTTTTAAAGTATATTTCTTTCTGCGCATTACTTCGTCAAAAGTGAAAAATTCATTCGCAGTACATTTGTGTACAGCTCATTAGAATTTCAGACTTTTTTCTTGCACTGCTTGAAATAAAAATACTTTAGCGAAATAATTCGCCGTAGATCTTTGCCTCCCTCTTGTCCTTATTTGAGCCGCTTTCTAATCCACCACTCTTTTACGGCTGGCAGGGATAACGTTGACAGAAAGAAACCTACGACCGGTACGAGCGCTCCGAGATAAAAATCTTTTATCCCTATCAGAAAAAGAACGGCTGAAGCCGTCAGATAGGTAATGACGCAAATCATCCCTATTCTAAATCCGCTGGTTTCCCATGCTTTATCTGCTTCAACCCGTTTGTTGCGTTCTTTTACCGCTTCAAGCTCCTTTTCGAGCAGTTCTGTCTTTTCCATTTCGTTCATATATACGTTCCGCTATTCGCCCCCTTGTCCGGAAGCGCGGGTTTTTGGTGGTGCTGTAGTTGTTGGCGGGTTTGAACTCGCTGCTCTGCCATAAATGCCTCGTGCTCTGTGTGCTACGACCCGGCTTACTTCGACCCGCTCGGCTGCCGATTCCGCGTCGTTTGCGTGCAATAAATGTCCGGCAGGCTCAGGTTCTGCTGCCTGTTCCGGAGCGTCCACAATTAACCCTTTTTCCATTTTAATGGTGTGTTCATCGAAAGAGGGACAGTTTTCTCTCATAAATGAAAGATCTGGCGCGCTGTTTTTCAAAATTGCCAGAAGATCATCCCATGGAAGGGCTCCGATGGGCTGCCGGGGCGTGCCAACAGCATCCGGATCAACTTTGATGCACCAGCCCTGTACAGCCTGGCGAATTTCACTTGAACTCAATCGCGGAACAAGGGTCCGGATTTTTCTCACGGCACCCAGATTGGCATGTTCGACGCGGGAAGCAGGTGTCCAGCTTTCTC
>DATDOI010000099.1:0-2801 GCA_035293325.1 Candidatus Altimarinota bacterium | reverse complement strand
GATGCGGGCGCCGTGGATACGGCCATCCAGTTTGGAAATGATGCGGTTGCGTCAGAAAACGGAGTGATCACATGGAATATTACGACGAACACATTTGAAGTCGATCATACCGTTGATATCACCGGCGGACTTTCTGCAGACGGCAACGTAAACTTCTCAGGAGCAAGCGAAATGCATGTTCGCGAAGAAGCGGACGAGGCAGCAGCAGATTGTACGACGGTTGATGAAATTATTCTGGACACAACGGAAAACCGCTTTTACGTTTGTACGGTTACCGGTTCTCCCGGGACCTGGCAGGCCGCAGATTCGGGCAGCGCGGACGATTTTGAGTCCGTCTATGGCAATGACGCCGACGATACGCTTACAACTTCCGGCGGGAATTTCACGGTCACCTCTGGTGGAGGCAACGTGAATCTGGGCCTTGGCGCAGGTGAATTTGATGTCACGAGCACAGGCCTCATAGATTTTAATGTCGCAAGTTTTGAACTTGATACAACAGGTGCATTCAGTATTTCGGGTGGCGCAGATTCGGATATCACTACAACAGGCGCATTCGACATAACTCTTAGTGCGGGCGACGACCTCTTCTTTGATGACGCGCAGCTCGGAGCTGCTATTCAGCTCACAGACACAGCTACCGGTATCGCGGGGACATACGGAACATCCGGTATTATTGACGCATTAAATACATTAACAACGACGACGAGCGGTGAAGGTGCAAGCAATGTGGGAATAGAAGACACTGGCGGATTTTTTACAGGAGCAGACGTTGAGAGCGCATTGCAGGAGCTCGGCGCCGATACAGGAGCCAATGCTGCCAATACGGAAGTGTTGATTTTTCACCCCGAATATCCTGACGCGGTAATTTTCTCTGACGGTACGACCAATACCGGAACTTTGATCTCCGACTACGACGACGCAAATGATGAAAACTACTACCGATGGAGGGGAGGTGGCCTGGGGGCACTGCAGGACATCGATCTGCGTTTCCGATTCCCATTGCCGGCAGATTTTACGGACGTCAACGACTTTACCTATCGCTTCCGTACGGATTCGACGGTCGCCGGAGACAACAATCTCAACTTTACGGTCTTTAATGCCACGGATGAAACAGCCGGTTCTCCGACTTCATGCGCTACAGACACGACAAATACAAGTGCTGTTGCAGCCACGTGGGAAACAGGAACTATCACGGAGGCATCTATCGAAACGGGATGCACCGGAGCAACCGCTTTGGATGCCGGTGATATTATCGAGGTTCTCGTTAAGCTTCTGGATAATAGCGGTGCTGCGGATGCAGCGCTGGCTGGATATTTGAGCCTGGGATACGACAATTAAATGGCTTACATAAGGCAAAAAATCAAAAGGCCTTCCGAAAGGAGGGTTTTTTGACAAAGGCGGTTTTGTCAGGTCCGCAAATGGACAAAAAAGGACGATATGGTATAATAAAAGGATATAAGTGCAAATCCCAATGAATACAAAAAAGGGCTTCATGCTGATATGGATCTCAGGGTGGGTATCCGTTTTGTCATTTGCACAGTTTTCTCAGGCGGCAATTATCTTTCAGAATGACGACTTTCATACCCTGGCATCGGATTCGGTAACCATTAATTCGGATGATGAAGCAAGCGGTGATTTTGGCATCCGCTTCGGCCAAACTTTGGGCGAAACACTCAATTGGAATGTTTCAACAAGTCGGTTCGATCTGTCCGATGATCTGAATATTTCAGGGAGTCTGGAGGTGGCGGGAAATATTGATGTGAATCTGAACGAGATGGTTGAAATGCGCGCGGAAAATTTATCGTCCGCGCCGACATGCAATTCAGGCGCAACGGGGCTCATCTATCAAAATACGACCGACGGGAACACCTATTCCTGCAACGGGACAACCTTTTTGAATCTCAGCAGCAGCAGCACCCATTATGAAAACGGCTCACTGACGGCCAATGTAAAAACAGCAACCATTACAAACGAGACGACCGACGGGGCGACAACCTCTATGTTTGTGACGACCGACGGAACGTCCGGAGGTACAAAACTTTTCACAACCGTTTATCACGTATCTGCTGAAGCATCGGAAATTGAGAGTGATTCGGAGGCTCCCTCCATGGCCGGATACTCATATAATTCTTCAACCGGCGAGCTCCAGATAAAATTTCTGGAAAGCGCGGGAATTTTATTGGGAGGGCAGGGGCTGGAAGGCGAAGAGTCCGGGACTGCCATAACGGTGTTCATCATAGGGGTGTAAAATATTAGAAAATATTTTCCAGTTTACGCATCACTTTTCTGTCACGGGTGCGGCTTTTTGCGGCTCTGGAATTGAAAAAAAGGCAAATTTCCGTTAAAATAATAAGATTATTTAATGCCATGGAGCCAAAACAAAGCCAAAAAGGAAAAAAAAGGGGGAAAATGGCGTTTTACGGAATGCCGCTGATTTTTGGCGTTTTCCTTTTTTCCCCGTTCCATCCCGCAAAGGCAGCCATACTTTTTCAGAACGACGAATTTGCGACCGTCGAATCCTCAAACCTTGTCATTAACAGCGATGATGAATCAAGCGGGGATCTGATAATTCAGTTTGGGCAAACACTTGGGGAAACGCTTATGTGGAACTCGGTGAGTTCGCGTTTTGAATTCAGCGACGACCTCGATCTCACCGGCAATCAGCTCACAACCTTCCGCGTGGAGAACGCTGCGGCGATGCCTGGTGGCGCCGGCGGACTTGGAGCCGGTGGTATCGGCCGTGTAGTTGAGCTGACGGCAACAGATTCTGTGGCGCCGGGCTGTACGGGGCCGAGCTGTTC
>DATDOI010000098.1:0-3617 GCA_035293325.1 Candidatus Altimarinota bacterium | reverse complement strand
GGAAATAACGTCACGAAGCTTGAGTGGGCAAAAGTTCTGATGATTTCCCACTGTCTGCCGATCAGAAACGCGTTGTCGTTCAAGGGTAAAACCATCCTTGGGAACGACCTTCCTCATTTTGTGGATTTGCCGCTCGAACATACGAACGACGAAACACATGACTGGTACGTTGATACCATTTATACAGCAGCCTACTACGAGATAATCGGAAGCCCGACAGCACAGTGGGCAAACGCCAACAGCTTTATAACGGTTTCTGAAGGAATCAAAATGGCCATCAAAACTTTTGAAGTTCTGAATGATAGACCTGCAAGGACGGCGGACAGTAATGTCAGGCCGCTCATCAATGACGAAAAATGGTATTTTACGTACTATTCCAAAGCCATTGCCGAAAATATTTTCAGCTATCTCGCACAATCACCCGACCGCGCCGAAACGCTGCTGAAACGAAATGAAGCGCTCTATTACCTGCTTGATTCCATGCTGAGAGACAATCTCTATACCATGGAGGATGGATCGGATATTCGCGACTACTTCCAGAAAACGTTCATCGGCGGCAAACGTGAGCCTGTTACAATCGGCGGTGAAGTACTGGGAGTCAGCACTCAGGATCATCTGCTTCTGGCCAAAATTGGAGAATATCAACTCGCCCTCGAGCAGGAACGTCAGAGAGCTACGATCTATGTCTGGGCATCGATCCTGCTTGCAGGCGCCGCATTCTTTGCAGGTAAAGGCCTGAAAAAGAAAAAAGAGCATCGGAAATAGAGGCCGGAGGCTTAAGCAACGACAGGTAGATTCTATCCAAAGCCTATACCTTCAAGCCGGCTTCGTTCATCCGATCCAGAATAATCTTCTTCACGTCACCCACGCATTTGGGGATCTGGTTTTCCAGACTCCATACCTGATAATTGAACTCATCCGCCAGATCCATTTCGCGCTCGGCGCTCTTCATGCGGCGCTCCAGCTCATCTTTCGGCAGTTCGCCGCGCCGGGCTATGCGGCCCAGAAGCTTCTCTTTGTTTTCCGCCTTCAAAAAAATCGTCGCCAGATGTTCAGGCGGCAAAACTTTTTCAATGGACTGCGCTCCCTGCACATCCACCTCTCTCACGACAATTTTTCCTTCCTCAAGAGCTTCCAGAATAGGTTTTTTGAGAGTGCCGTAATAGTTCATCTGGTGCACTTTCGCCCACTCCAGAAACTCACCGTCTTCAATCCCCTTCTCGAACCGTTCTTTTGAGATGAAATGGTACACCTCTCCATCTTTTTCACCGGGACGCATCGGACGGGTGGTATGTGAGATCGGGTACACAAAGTGTGGGTACTCTTTTTTGAGTTCCCGGATCACGGTGCCTTTGCCCACACCTGAGGGCCCGGAAATGATGACCAGAAGGCCTTTAAGCTGATTCGACATGATAAAAAAATATCTTATGGCGCTCCATCTGGGAGTGCAAAAAGCATTATAACGAAAAGACCGGAAAAGGCACGGTCCAGTCTTCCGGAAGAGGGCAAAAAGTGGTATAATTTAAAGATTTCGAAATAAGAGCTTCGCAATCACATCAACAAAAATTGCCAAAAAGTCCTTTGAAAATCAGATGTCGGAAAGTAGCGAAACTGGAGTGCTTTTATGAGCCCTCCGGTCTCCCTACTTTTCGATACGGGTCGTCGACTACGGCCCTCAAAAAAACAGAAAATCAAAAACAAACGAAACAAAAACCGTTGACTTCTCCCTTTTATTATTAGGGGGAGAGAAACACAAAAAAATCAAAAACAAAAAAGGACGGGGGTGTGACGCGTCCCAAAAGAAAGCACCAAAGAACAGTGGGGAGACAGTCTTCGACTTCTTGTAAGTGGAAGGCGGCAATAGGACCTCATAGTCGTAGTCCTGTTGCTTCCGCTCTTTGATCTGCTTTATCCTCTGGACTTTGAAAATTGAAGTACCAGATAGGGTACGGTCAGGGAGCTCTATGAGGGTGTTCACTTATTAAACTGAGTGAACACCCTCATTTTCTTATATCCGTTTTAGAATGGGAGGTCTTCCAGTGAAACCTCATCTCCGTTCACCGGAGCGTTGCTGGTCATATCCACGCCTTCATCTTGGACAGATTTATTTATACCACCATGCGGAGCCTGCATTGCAGTTGCTCCCATAACGCCAGCAGCCATACCACCGGAAAATTCGCCGCCTTTGCGGTCGAGCATGATCATGTTGTCGGCAACAATTTCGGTCCGATACCGTTTTACACCGTCTTCGCCTTCCCAGTCGCGGGTCTGAATGCGGCCCTCAATGAAGACCTTCATTCCCTTCTTAAGGTACTGACCGCAAATTTCGGCCAGTTTTCTCCATGCCACGATATTGTGAAACTCGGATTTATCCTGTTTCTGACCACTCTGATCGGTCCAGGAAAAATTGGTCGCAACACTGAAACTTGCTACCGTTGAACCTCCGGGAATCT
The DNA here is from genome assembly GCA_035293325.1 of Candidatus Altimarinota bacterium. GTDB lineage: Bacteria > Patescibacteriota > Gracilibacteria > UBA1369 > UBA1369 > DATDOI01. The sequence goes on along the minus strand of DATDOI010000098.1, from coordinate 1,164 downwards.
GCTTCAGTTCCGGATCACGCGTCAGATTACCGATAAGTTGAGCTCTGTTGAGAGACATTGCCATAAGCCGAACATTAAAAATGAAGAAATGCGCCCGTACTATAGCGAGTCACCCTGCGAACCGCAATTGACATCCGGAATCAGTTCAAGCATAGACCTATTGAGTTGAATCTGCTCATACCGTCCAAAGAAATAACCGAACGTAAAAACCAGAATCAGGAGCAGGAAAACCGCTCCAAACGCGGTCAAAACATCCTTCTTGAGCAACACCAGTTTTTCCATTAAGGTTCGTTCATGACCACGTACGCATTTATTCTGGGACGCAAACACCTGCTGTCCATTGCCGAGCTGTGCGCCGTCCTTCCAAAGGATTCACACATTATAGATGTACGGAAGGAAGCTTTGATAGCGACGTTTCCCAACCCTTTAAGCCGACCGCAGGACAGTTTGGATCGCCTTGGCGGGACGCTGAAGATCGCGGAAGTTTTTGCCGAACTGCCCTCTAAAGCCGAGGCTGCGAATAACATCAGTCCCCTTACCATAGACGCCGTTATAACGGCGGTGAGTTCCTATCTTCTCGATAAGTTCAAGGATCGCGAAACCAAACTGTCCTACGGTTTGAGCGTCTACAGTTTTGCAGGCGGACATGAACAACTGATAAAAAAAACATTAATGGGCGTTAAAAAAGAGTTAAAATCGGCCGGTCTCAAAACACGGTTCATCAACAACAACTTCCACAACCTTGAAAATGCGGCCATCAAGGGCGAAAAACTTCTGGAAGACGGAGCGGAAATCGTGGCAATACAGGGAACGCATAAAACCTACCTGGCAGACACAAAAGCTCTCCAGGATTTTGAAAACTACAGCCACCGCGACTACGAACGACCTGAACGCGACACAAAGCTGGGTATGCTCCCCCCAAAACTGGCGCAGATCATGATCAATCTTTCAGGCCTCACCCAACTCGACGCTGCGGTAGATCCTCAAAAATCCATTTACGACCCGTTCGCCGGAATCGGCACCATTCCAACGGAAGCTCTTCTTCTGGGCTACTCTGTCGTTGCTTCCGACATCAGCCCGGAAATCATTAAAAAGACCGAAAAAAATATCGAATGGATGAAAACGCAGACCGGGCTAAAACACCCATCCGGCTCATCCGGTACA
>DATDOI010000097.1:0-3149 GCA_035293325.1 Candidatus Altimarinota bacterium | reverse complement strand
CTCGAGATCCTGCGTACCGACCTCTTTCTGGCCGTCCGGGAAAATCCACGTAGGGAAGGCCTCCACTCCGGCCGCGTCACATTGATCAACCTGTGCGTTTTCGCCGCGCGGATCACACTCTATATATGTAATATACGACATTGCATCGCCAAACATTTCTTTTTGCTTCTGGCAATGAGGACACCAGTAGGCTCCATAAAATTTCACTCCCTTTTCCCCCAGACACTGTGCGATTTCCTTCACCGTCATGCTTCCTGCGGTGCCCTCAATCACCTTAATGTAGCCTTCCTCAGGCTCAGTTATGGCAACAGGGGAGACATATTCAGCCGTAACGAGCGGTTCGGAACTATCGATGCCGGGAGTGACAGCCGTGCTGAACCCCAGAGAGAACAGGAACGAAAGTAATAATGAGAGGATCTCCATAATCGTATTTTAAGGCTCCGCCATCATACTTCAGCATATCTAAAAAATCTACCGCCCGGAGACCTCCAGGACTTTGACATTTATATCTTTTGTGTTACCATAATCGCCTTTATTTACTCTCATGAGCGAAATTCCCTCAAACCCTGAAACGGAGGCAAATCTCACGCTTCGTTGTGAAGGTGAATCTTTTGCCGTCTCTTTCCGGGATCTTATGATGAGCTCCGAGGCGTACCGGAAGAAATTTTTGATGGAAATTCCCATGCCGTATGCCGACCTTTCCGCTGCGGCCATTGGAACTCTGCATGATCAGATGTCCAGGCTTAAACCCGGCCGGGGCCGCGAGAACCTTCCGATTGAGCAAACCTGTATTCTTCCCTTTTTGTCGGTCGACTTCGACAGAGATGCCGGGTTCGACGGTCCACCCCCAAGGCTTGTGATCAGCTCGGTCCCTTTTAAATATGCGCGTGAAGGCAGGCTTTCTCCCGAAATTCTCCATTCACTGTCGGTCATGAAAACTATGGTTCAACTGCTCGGCAGCAACTCTGAATCTGTAAACCTGTACCCGCATATTCATGATGGGCTGAAAGCATTTTTCGTTTACATCCAACGGGAACTGAGGATACAAAATATGACGGCACCCCCTTTTGACCCGGAGACATCGCTCGAGCTCCTGAACGGTCTTTCCATGGAACCCGGCAATGCGCTTCTTCACGCCTGTCGGGAAGCAGTTCTGGATGATCCCCGCGTTCAGCACGTGATTGCCAAAAAAAATGCGGCAGATCCTGAACTGAGAATACCTCCCGATCGACACTCTTTTGCCATGTGGCTTGCCGACCATGAGGACGATCTCCCCATGATTCACAGAAAGGCCGTGAGCAACGGGGAGGCCCTTGCCGCACGCATGAAAGAGTCCATCATCCGTATGCATGAGCTGTTTGGTGCATACAGCAACCCTCCTCCCGTATCTTCACCCCTGTCTTCATCCGCTCCTCCATCCATAGAACCCAGACTCAGTGCGCCGGTTTTTGATACAAGCGCAGCTTTTGCCGATGCCTTCAGGAAATCTCAGGCTTTTCTGGCCCAGCATAACGTCGGAACGGGGGTAGAGGTGGTTCCGGTTATTGATATCGATGATGAAAATACCCGTAATAAGGACAAATAACCTGCGTTATAATCATTGAACTATGGCAGAAACACTTCAAAAACTTGAAAGGGACGGTCTTCTGGAGATCGGAGCGGCAATGGAAGCCCTGCGAAAGGAACATCCCGACCTGCATGACATGGTTTTGCGGGTCGTCCGGGCAGCCGTAAAGGAAGGAAAAGATGCAATGTGGATTACTGCGACTCTTCTGGATGAGATCGAGCACGACAACGCACATCCCCTGTATTTATGGATTATGGAGATCAGGTTAAAGGTCAAAGCTGCAGACTGCGATCAGCCGACCACAATGAGACCTCCCCAAAACTCTTCGGCGGCTCTCCAGACAGGCCTTGAACAGACTGCTATTGCCGTGAATGGCACACTCAGCAGAGCTCATCGCGCGAAGTTACCGACGCTCAATAACGAGGCAGAGCTTGAAGCTCTAGAGCGCGAGCGTCCGGATTCCCGTAATGATGCTGTCCCTGTAGACCAGGATGACAGAATAACGGAATTGCCGTCCGAGCCTGGAGATGCGGCTCAGTAAGTTTTTACCCGAAAGGCTTTACAGTGCTTTAACCATTTGGCTATACTTTCGCGTGATATGGTCAAGGCTTTAACGTCGCGCAAGGGTAAGCTCAGAAAGGTGTTAATCCTTGGGTCAGGTGCGTTAAAGATCGGCGAAGCGGGGGAGTTCGACTATTCCGGATCACAGGCCATCAAAGCCCTCAAAGAGGAGGGCATTTCAACCGTGCTCATCAATCCGAATATCGCCACGAACCAGACGAGCAAAGGGCTGGCGGACAAAGTTTATTTTTTGCCCGTGAATGCGGAGTTTGTCTCCAAGGTTATTGAAAAAGAACGTCCGGAAGGGGTTCTCCTCAGTTTCGGCGGGCAGACGGCTCTTAACTGCGGCATTGAACTTCACGAAAAAGGGGTATTAAAAAAATATGGGGTGAAAGTTCTGGGGACGCCTGTTTCCGCCATTCAGAAAACGGAAGATCGCGAGCTTTTCAATAAAGAGATTCTGTCGCTCGGCATGAAGGTTCCCAAAAGTATCGCCTGCAGTTCCGTTCAAGAGGGCCTGGCGGCGGCCAAGAAGATCGGCTATCCCGTGATTGTGCGCGCCGCGTTTGCGCTTGGCGGCAAGGGGTCCGGGTTTGCTTTTATCGAAAGTGAATTGAACGAACTTCTGGAAACGGCTTTCGCATATTCGCCGCAGGTTCTGGTGGAAGAAAATTTAAAAGGATGGAAAGAGATTGAGTACGAGGTGGTGCGCGACCGGAACGACAACTGCATTACTGTGTGCAACATGGAGAATTTTGATCCGCTCGGCATTCACACGGGTGAGAGCCTTGTGGTCGCGCCGTCGCAGACTCTTACCAACCATGAGTACCATCGCCTGCGTGAGATTGCGATGAAAGTGATCCGGCATCTGGGAATTATCGGCGAGTGCAACATTCAGTACGCGCTCGATCCGAAGAGCGAGGATTATCGCATTATCGAAGTGAATGCGCGTCTGAGTCGCAGCTCCGCGCTTGCCAGCAAAGCAACGGGATATCCGCTGGCCTTCATTGCCGCAAAGCTT
>DATDOI010000096.1:0-2255 GCA_035293325.1 Candidatus Altimarinota bacterium | reverse complement strand
AGGTGAGTGTATACTCACCGTCAAGCGCTAAGTGAGAAAAGCGAACGGAGTGCCTAGAAATAAGGCTGTTTGCAAAGCAAACACAATATTCCGTTTCAATAAATCCTCTACTCTTCAAATTCAAAAATCTGCAGTTTTCTGAACCCCAGAATCAACAGAAAAGGCTTGATAAGAGGAAAGCCGGACTGACGGTTGAAACGGCGCGCACGTTCATTATAGCGATGGGACGTGGAATCAATCTCTTTACTCACAGACCTGAAGTCCGTGTGAAGAGAGAGGAAGTTCGTATCTTTGCCGAGTTCCGGAAATTTTTGCTGCAGCTCCCAGGCAAAACGCAACTTGTCGGAAACATCAAGTTCCGCATGAACACGTTTTTTATCAGCATGCTCCAGCGGCCATGTGCTCGCCCGTAGTTTGATCAGTTCGGCAAAGTAGTTGTCCTGTCCGGTTGTGAAAGCGCGCAGAGTCTCAATCAGATTCGGGATTTTATCGAGGCGCAGCCTCAGCTTATCCAGAAGCTCGCTCCAGATCTCGTCAACCTCGTGCAGCTGGGAACGGAAATAGATGAACAGAAATGCTCCCGCAACAAGGAGGAGGAAAACGGTGCTGAAAATGGCGACAAGAAAAGACTGTGGCATAGAACTTTTTACGGGTCACAGTATACCATGCCTACGGCTGAGGTGTCTTGTCCCTCGCAGGCGCGGCCTCATTCATCCGCCGCGGATCAATCCCTTTTGGAGTTCTGGTCTGAATTTGCTCGGCAAACGTGCTCTCATTTTTGACCTTGTTCAGGAGGCGGAAATAGCGGTCGGGATGAGGAACCGTCGAAATAATGATCGGTTCAGAACCGTAGGAACTGATGCTCAAATCGCCGAAACTGCAGAGGTTCTTGATAAATCCGTCCTGATGTTTCTGGATATCCTGGATATTGCGCATGTAGATCGACTCCTGGTCGTTGCGGGCAAAAAGCGTTTTGCGGACTTCGATGATGCGAAGGTTGGTGATAATCACAAAGTTCATTGCGTGAGCGAGCAGGCGGACAAAAAAACGATGAATGACGAAACCTGTGGCCACGATGGTCAGGACGGCTATTTCCTGAATATACAGTTCGCTGAGCGGGGGAAGATTGAAACTGGAAATGTTGATCGCCAGTAATACAATGATCGCCAGGAAAAGTCCGAAAGAGATGACGTCGGGAAGGAGCAGAATCCAGTGGTGGCGAAAGTAGGAAATGACATCCTCATTTTCCAGCTGGCCCTTGAAATTTTTCCCCGGATGTTTCATGGATTTAGCGTGAGGAAAGGTAGATCACGAGAGCGATGGATCCCGCGAGGTACACGAGAACAAAAAACGCGTATCCGATCATGATATGCTGAAGGTGAAGGCCGCGAGAGCGTCCGATTTCGCTCACTTTTCTGATGCCGTATTTGGAACTGAAATCAAAAAAATGGACCACGTAGAGGCCAAAAAATGCAATCGAAAGAACCTGGATGATGAAGGTTATGACGAGAACAATGTTCATGATTTATCGCGGTAAATTTCTGAAACAACGGCCGCAGTTTTTTCCCAGGAAAAGGGAGAATCGAATGCAGAAATTTTTGTTTTGAGGGAGTCGTAAAACTCTCTGTCGGCAATGATTTTATTGAGCGTGTTCGCGAGTTCTTGTGCGTTGTCGGGAGCAACGTAGGCCGCGCAATCCCGGATAACTTCGCGGTGAACGGTCAGATCGGACGTTACAATGGGAGCTCCGCTTACCGCCGCTTCCAGCAGACAGATGTTAAACCCTTCCTTCCTGGAGACATTCACGAACGCCAGGCAGGACTGATAAAGGGCCGGAAGCTCTTCCTCGGGAACAAAGCCCGTAAAGCAGAGATCACCTTTTCGTGACCTTACCGTATTAACATTTTTGTATTTTGTCAAGGAGTCAAAACTCGCATAGACGTGATGTTCCACGCTTTTACCGCCTGCCAGAACCAGATTTACGGAGTGATCGGGGGCGATTTTTTTCATAAAAGTCTCCACCAGAAGTCTCACATTTTTTCGTTCATCGTAGCCTCCGACATAGAGGAAAAAAGGTTGACCGGAAGGTATGCCGAATTTCTGGAGGATCACCTGCCGCTCGTCGTCAGTGAACTTTTTATTAAATGAGGGGGACACGCTGTTCGATGTGACGATAATTTTTTTTGCATCAATTCCGCAAAGTTCCGCCACCTCAATTCTCGATGCTTCGGAAACGGTAAATACATGGTCAGCTT
>DATDOI010000095.1:0-6081 GCA_035293325.1 Candidatus Altimarinota bacterium | reverse complement strand
TCTTTGCCGTTCGGGGCTTTGTCATTTCAATGGCGATACAATCGCATCGCCAGCGGCGGTTCTTTTGTGGCCTTTCACTGCGATAGTGGCAGATCGCCCTGAGGAGCCGGCGAATTTTCACGGGAGTGAGAGCCTCCTCCGGCGGACCGAAATTTGATCCCTGCCGAAGCTTCACCTCGACAAAAACCAGTATACCATCTTTCTCCATGATGAGGTCTATTTCGCCGCCCCGGATGCGGAAGTTTCTTTCCATGAGCCGGTACCCTTTGCGCGTCAGAAATCTGAGCGCCAGATCTTCCCCCAGTTGTCCCGCTGTATAGGAACGTGTTCCAGCCTGTGAAGATTTGCCAGTAAAGCTTTTTTGTATCATAAAACTCGTTGAAAGGGGTGGGAAAGTGTGTAAGACTTCTTATCCCACGGGCAGATGATGGGAAGATAAATTTTCGATAAAGTGAGTGCACGGCACGAGCGCGCAGGCCGAAGTGAAGCTTGGGTCTCGCGGGCCCCAAGCTGAACGTAGCCGAGCTTAACAATAAAATCCCCAATGGACCAGGTACAGCTCAAAGTTCCTCCTCACAATCTGGAGGCTGAGCGATCAACCCTCGGCAGTTTACTCATCGACAAAGATGCGATCATGAAGATCGCAGATCTTGTTGCGGCCGAAGATTTTTATCACGAGAGCCACGGGGTCGTCTACCAGGCGATTTTTGACCTCTATGACAAACGCAGCCCCATAGACCTTCTGACGGTCACAAATATTCTGGAGGAACGAAAGCAACTGGAGCGCGTTGGCGGAGCTTCGTATCTGGCTTCGCTCACGAACGAAGTGCCAACCTCTTCGCACGTGTATCAGTACGCTCTCATCGTTAAAAATAAATCGACCCTGCGGAAGCTCATCAAAGCGGGAAGCGACATTACGGGCCAGGGCTATAACGAAATTGATCCCCTTGAGGACCTGCTGGAGAAGGCTGAAAAATCTCTCTTCGGTGTTTCCCAGACTTTTTTGAAAGACCGCTTCATTCATATTAAAGAGATTTTGAACGCCACGTACGATAAGATCACGGAACTGCACGATCCCTCAACCAAAGATAAGTACCGCGGCATCCCCACAGGTTTCAAAGATCTGGATAATATTCTCTCCGGTTTGCAGGCTTCCGATCTGGTTATTCTTGCAGCCAGGCCGTCCATGGGTAAGACGTCTCTCGCGCTTAACATGGCTCAGAATATCGCCAAGAAAGGTTACTCCGTGGGCATCATATCTCTTGAAATGTCCAAGGAGCAGCTGGTTGAACGCATGTTCTGTTCGCTTCTGGAGGTTGATTCATGGAAGCTGCGCACCGGCCAGCTGACAGAGGACGATTTCATGCGCATCGGAGGTGTTATGGACGAGCTCTACAGCATGAAGATGTACATTGATGATTCTGTGGGCAATTCGATTGCTGAGCTTCGCGCAAAGGCCCGCCGTTTGCAGATGGAGCACGGACTGCATTTTCTGATTATTGATTATCTGCAGCTGATGAGCGCGGGAAAAAGTTACGGTAACCAGACGAACCGCGTGCAGGAGATCTCGGAAATTTCACGCTCGCTGAAAGGTCTGGCGCGGGAAATGCGCATTCCGATTCTGGCTTTGTCACAGTTAAGTCGCGCGGTTGAGCTGCGACCGAGTAAGATTCCGCAGCTCTCCGATCTGCGTGAATCCGGCGCGATTGAGCAGGACGCAGACGTGGTGTTGATGATGTACCGCGAGGACTACTATGAAGAGGACAGTGATCGTCCGGGCGTCACGGATATTTTTATCCGCAAGCACCGTAACGGCCCCACAGGCCGCATCGAGGTCGCATTCAAGAAGGAACAGATGCGCTTTCTGACGATTGAGAAAGGCCGCAAATTCGAAGAGTTTGCGATGGAGTAGCAGGAGTAGATTCAGGCCAGCCGTGCTCCGGTGCGGTTCTATTCATCGAACGATCGGTCTTCCGGATCAAGAAAAAGACTGCAGCACCGCCCCTGTATGAGTCTCTGAACGGCGCGGATTTTCCGGTACTTTTTTTCTTCCGGAAGCGATTCCAGTCCGCCACGCGGAAGAACTCCAAACACGCGGTGAATCTTCCCATCCGGGGAAATATAAATGCATGCTGTCCCGTCATCTTCATCGATGGGATCCCGGGTAATCAAAATATCCTGGATTGTGCGCATTGTTTTGTGGTGCTTGTGCTGAGGGGTGGAATCTACATGATGGCTTGTGGATGGTCAAGTTCACGTCCGTGGGCTGCGATTGACAGCCACAGGATCAGAATGTACTTTTGTGGCCCGTTCTTTCATATACTTGGCTTGTTGTGTGTGCCTGGCTTTTGCCCGGCGACTGTCGAAGACCAAACTCACCCTTAAGGAGGGTTCATGGGCTGGAAAATTGTTGTGATGAGGGGGCGAACGCGTCTCTTCATTGAGGTGGCCGAACAGTCGCCCGCCTCCGAGAGGTTCGAGCCTCAGCACCACGTCGACCTTGAGCGCTCTCAGCGCTTGATGATGTGGGTTGATAGCCTGGGCGATCAGGCGCCGGGAGTCGCCGACATGCTCAGCGACTGTCTCAACGATGTCCTCTATACCGGGGTTCACCTCGGTATGGGTATGCTCGCGGAGCGCATGCGTGCCGATTCAAGCAAGCGACCGAGCGAGGTACTGGAGGAGCTCCGCAAAGAGATCCCCCTGATGCGTGCGCGGCCGACGAGCGTCCGGCCGGGTCCCCCTGAAGAAGACAGGGGTCCCGACACGAGGCGGAGGGCCAGGTAAAGAAAGGGGGAACGTTTCCCCCATGGGTCGCAACGTTCTCCGAAGCGAAAGCAATGGAGGGGGCGAGACCGCAAGGGATCATCAAAAGCAGGGGGACGGACACCACGTCCCCCTGCAGATTTTAATTTATTCGCAGGGGTGCGGCGCACGGAACCCTCAATTTTGTGCAGGCTGATCTCTGTGCTAGAGTATTCTGGCTATGGCAAAAAAGAAAACGCTCGTCCATCGTCGCGTAGCGTCTGAAATTCTGAACGCACCCGATCAGCACTGGGGATACTCCGTTGCTGATGAAGTCATCCGTCTTTTCCCGGCGGAAGAGGTGTATACGTGCGCCGCAGGCATAAGCCCTTCCGGCATTGTCCACTTTGGGAACTTCCGTGACGTGATGACCAGTTTTGCCGTGCTCAAGGGTCTCGCCGCCAAAGGCAAAAAAGTGCGTTTTGTTTTCTCCTGGGACGATTTTGACCGCTTTCGCAAAGTACCGGCAGATGTTGATCCTTCTTTTGCCAAATATATCGGTATGCCTCTCACTGCCGTTCCGGACCCCACCGACGAATACCCCTCATACGCAAAAAAATATGAAGAGGAGTTTGTCCGTTCCATGAAAAGCCTGCATATCGAAATGGATTATCTCTATCAGACTCAGGAATATACGTCCGGCCGCTACGACGAACCGATGTTTGATGCGCTTCGCCGACGTGAAGAGATTGCTGAAACTCTTTTGTCTTTCATGTCGGAAAAAGGGAAGGCTGCAAAAAACATTGATCCCGACGAGTACAAAAAAAATTACTATCCCGTCAGTGTTTATTCCCGATTCAGCGGCAAAGACAGTACTGAAATTCTGTCCTATGACGGCGGATCGAAAATCACGTACAAATGTCTGGAAACCGGAAAAAGCGAAGAGGTTGATCTTGCAAAAGAGCACATTGCAAAACTGGCCTGGAAAATCGACTGGCCCATGCGCTGGAATATGGAACATGTGATTTTTGAGCCTGGCGGCCACGATCACGCCTCCCCGGGCGGAAGTTATGATACTTCCAGTGTCATAGCTCAAAAGATATTCAACCGTGAGCCGCCCGTTTTTGCCGGATATCAGTTCATCGGCATTCAGGGTCTGAATGGAAAAATGTCCGGTTCAAAAGGAAACGCCATTTCGCCCGCTGACCTCCTGGAAATTTATGAACCGCAGCTTCTCCGATGGTTGTATTTAAGGAAAACGCCGGAGCAAAAGTTCGACCTGGCCTTCGACAGTGAAATCAATCGCCAGTATGAGGAGATGGACCGCGAAGTTGAGCTCCTGAAAAAAGGTGAATTGCCGGCTGACCGTTCCGTCGCGCTTGATTTGAGTTTTCAGGATGTTGCCGATATGCCCGTAAACCCGATTCCGTTTCGTCAGGCCGTGGCGCTGGGGCAGATCGTTCAATGGCAAAAAGAGAAAGTGATGGAGCTTCTGGAAGGACTGAATCTTGCGTTTGACAGCGGGTCCGTTGCGACCCGCCTGCTGAAAGCGAAGGCGTGGCTGGAAACGTATAATCCCGAACAGGTTATTCGCCTTCGCGCCGATGTGAACCGCGAATACGCTTCCGCAATGGAGGAACAGGACGCCGGATATGTGCGAAAACTTCGTGAAAAACTTTCGGGAGAGATCTCTTCCATAGGAGAACTGGAGATCCTTGTGTACGGGATTCCAAAAGATCCCGCGCTCACGCCCAAAGAGAACAGTCCCCGCCAGCGCGCTTTTTTCAAGGATGTGTATAACCTTTTGATCAATGCAGATACGGGGCCCCGACTCGCCACATTTTTGTGGGCCGTAGACCGGAAGAAAGTTTTGCAACTTCTTGATATATGAATAAACATAAAAAAAACGGGCTGATGCGTTTTTACGAATGGCTTATCGTGGCCAGCCCGTGGGCTTTTCTGCTGGGGCTTTTTCATTACCAGTTTCAGTCTTTTCTTCCGTACCAGCGCATTTTCCGCGGGCTGCAGTTTTTTGATTTCATCACGTTTACGGATATTTTTGTCGGGTTTCTTTTTCTGATTTTCATCATTGGATATTTCAAAAAAAAGATTGTCTTTGTGGAGAGAAAAATTCCCTTGGCTCTCCTTTTATGTATCGGACTTTTGGGCTTTGCCGCCGTGCTTCAGCTCTTTTTTCAGGGGCCTTCCATTGAGCCGATTTTGAGCACACCCACAGAATATTTCCGCAGCCTTTTCGTTTTTCCGTTGATCTACCTGGTCCTGCTGATGCGTACGGCTGATGATCATCTGGTGAAGCGTTTGGTCCGGAGCTACCTTGCTATGGTCGGTTTCTTTTGCGCGCTCGCCCTGCTTCAGCACTTTACCGGCATCTTCCCGGGTGAGCAGAAAGATTTTATGGGCCGGCTGGTCTGGCCGTTCATAGATTTTGTCACCCTCAAATCCTCAAGCGCGAACTGGGTGGCGTTCTTTATTACCCCGGCACATATTATTTCATTCATTATCCTCTGTAACACGATCATACACCGCAAAAAGCTCCGGGGTGACCGGGCGGCATTGCTGGAATTTTGCTTTACCGCGGCTATTTTCTTTCTCGCCGATATTACCGTCTACCTCACCCAGTCGTATGGAGCGTACGCGGCAATTTTTGCCGCGATCACTCTGTACCTTTTCCGCGCGCTTCGTTTCAAAGAGTTTTTGGCCGTTTTTCTGGTTCTGTGTGTGATGGCCGGCGGCATCTTCCTCCTGCAGAAAGACACGTGGAAATTTAAGGTTTTTTCGGGCGAGTCTTCGTACCGCTTTGACACTTCCGTGACCAGCCGCGCCGACATTTACAGAATGAACGTTCACATGATCCTGACAAATCCGCTGCTGGGCGTAGGGCTGAATCAGTATCAAAGTTACTTTAAGGAATATCAGAAAGAGGTTCTCGGCCACGACTTAAATGAGTCCCATACTCCACCCCATGCGCATAATTTTTTCACCAGTTTCTGGACCTCGCTTGGATTTTTCGGATTCCTGGCCGTCGTGATTCTGATGATCGGAATTTTCTGGCACACGAAATTTTCGCCCGGATACCCGGCGGCGTTTGTTTTCCTTGCCATCATGATCCACGGCCTCATCGACGCCTATTACTGGAAACAGGAGATCGCCTATACATTCTGGATAGTCGTCGGGCTCTGTTACCTTTACCGGTTGCCTGGAAAAGTTAAAAAGGTAGAATAAGGGCACCCTTATTTGGTAGGGACACTCACTCATTTCTTTCGCTCGCGTCTGATGGATAAAATTGCCGTTCTCGATTTTGGCGGACAGTATGCG
>DATDOI010000094.1:0-2886 GCA_035293325.1 Candidatus Altimarinota bacterium | reverse complement strand
CATGACTCCATCCCCCTTATTCCTCCTTCTCTTCTTTCGGTATGTAGATGGGATTTGCCGGTTTTTCCATATTTTTTACAATATCGCTCTGTTCGACTTTTTTGGAGGACATAGCTTCGATGATTTTGCTCACGAGTTCACGACTCTGCAGCTCAAGCTGATTTTTTTTCATTTGTTCCTGCTGAAAAACTATGCCCTGCTGGAACGACTGGCTGGTGTTCAGAAGAAAAACGATGCTCAGAAGAATTATTATGCTCAGGAGCGTAATAATCAGCATGGATATGCTTTTTTTAACCTGTTTTGAGAGAGGATTTTTTTTTGGGATGATTTTTCCCTGGCGTCTCCTTTGAAGAACGTCAAAATCCATATTCAATGGGGGTGAGTAACACCGGGCCGGTATCTTCGCTCAAAATTTTGAACTCGGTTACGATTATTCCCGCGCCGAGCGACGCAATGGTTTCGAATGCACCCGACGTGAGATCCAGTTCCATTCCCGTGGGGTACGGGCCGCGGTCATTTATCCTGACGGTCACGGATTTCCCGTTCGCTTCGTTCGTGACCAGCAGTATAGTGCCGAAAGGCAGAGTTTTGTGCGCTGCCGTCATCAGATTCGTATCGAATTTTTCTCCCGATGCAGTGCCCCAGTTGACGCCTTCTCTGCCGTACCAGGTTGCACGTCCGAATTTTGATCCATCAGCGCTCTTCAGCAGGCGATAGATCAGTTCCGCCATCTCGCCGCGCGTCATGATGTTGCCTGCATTCAGCATTCCTCCACCGTCGCGGCTTTCGAGGAATAAGGTTCTCTCCCTTGATACTGCGGCGTACGGCGCGTACCAGTCATCCACGCTCACGTCAGCATAAGGCGGCTCAGTAATGGTTGTCGGGATCGCCGATGCCTCCTGAAGGAGAATAATTTTCAGGCTTTCCGCCCTGTTAATGGTCTGTTCCGGATGAAATAGGCCGTCGGGATACCCTTCCACCAGATAGTTATTCCATGCTTTTTCAACATACGAATAGAACCATTCACCGGTCTTTACGTCTTCAAAATTGAATTCAGCGGGATTTTCCGTGTCCCGGCCTTCAACCGCACCCATGACGATTTTTAAAGCTTCGGCGCGGTTTACCTCCTGATCCGGTTTGAATGTTCCGTCTTCGTAGCCCTGAATAATCCCTTTTTCCCGAAGATAATTGATCGCAATGTAGTTCGTGTCTCCCGGGCCGATATCCGAAAATTCCGGCGCGATGACGACCGGAGGCATTTCTTCCTGCGTGGTCTGAGTCTCCTCTGTGCTCTGGGTTTCCTGTGTTGCGACCGTTTCCTGCGTTTGCGCAAAAGCGAGCGTCTGTCCCAGAACCATCCAGACCGCAAAAATGGCCGACAATATTTCTCTGTTTTTCATCTGCTTACGATGTTTTCAATTTGATCGTCAGGTAGCGGAAGTCACCTTCACCTACGGACTCTGTCATCACGTCTTCAAAATTATTCGCAAGGTGTACGTGGATCAGGCGTCGGAAGTAGGCTGACATTGGCGGCAGAGACTGCGTTTCGCCCGTCTTGCGCAATGTCTCGACTTTCCGCTCCGCCAGCTTGAGAACATTATCCTCCTGACGCTTCCGGTAGTCGTCCACATCAATTATAACGTTTACATCGGTGCCTTGTTTCCGCCACATGATGGTTCGGACTATGCTTTGAAGCGCGTAAATGTTTTCGCCGTGATGTCCGATCAGCAGACTCGGCTCTTCACTCTCAATGTTCACGCGAAAAGTATTGTCGTCTTTTTTTTCGAGCCGGACTTTTCGGAAAGGGGTGCAGAGTTTGGTGAGGAGCTCTTCCACAGTTTCCTGGATCTGTGTATCCATACAAAAGGAATTAAAGAATGATTATTGAACGACACGGACCTTCACACCCTCCGGGTTTTCGCCTTTTTCACCGGAAACCTGACGGTTCACGACGAATTGCTGGGCTATGCCATAGAGCGTGGAGACACACCAGTACAATCCCACTCCGGACGGCACAGATGCCGTAAAGAGGGCAATCATGATGGGCATGAAGTAAATCATCATCTGGTTCGCCATCTCCATTTCGGATTTCTTCTTTTCTTTATCCGCAGGCGCATCCTTCTTTTTCTTTTCCGTTCGCATCATGGCAAGTTTCATCTGCACAAATTGAAGTCCGCCCACTAAAAGAGGCAGAATGATCGAGTTGATTTTGGTGAGATCAAGAATTCCCAAAAAATTCACATTGATGTTGCTGAGGGAGAAACCCTGCAGTCCCCCATAGAGAAGGTAGGCGTTGTCCGGATTCAGGCCTGACTGGATGACGTAAAACAGCGCTATCAGAACCGGAAGTTGAATGACGAGCGGTAGACAGCTCCCAAAAGGGTTTACCTTGTGTTCTTTCCAGAGGAGCATCGTTTCCTTTGCAAGTGCCTCCTGGTTGTCTTTGTGTTTTTCTTTGAGATGATTCAGTCGCGGCTGGAGTTCCTGGAGTTTCCTTTGCGATTTGAGCGCCTTGTGCGACGGGATGAGGAGAATAGTGCGGATGATGATGGTCAGGAGAATGATGGCGAGGCCGAGATCGTGCCCGGGCATAATGCTGATAAGGAAAATCAGCACGTTATAGATCGGCTGGTAAAAACCGCCGGTCCAGAGTGTGCCCAGAAACCCTTCCGGTTTAATTTCAAATTCGTTTGATTCGATGACGGAATTTTTTGTCGCGTCGTCCGGTACATCAATGGTTGCGGATATTTTGTATATGCCCGTTTCGCCGAAAATCGAGTGTGCCCATGAGGTGTATTGAATGGTTGTCTCCTGACCCGGTTCCAGAATGGTGTCCGCCGTAGTGCTGCAGTCCAGAGTTACATTTTTCGTCACCGGCTGCCACTC
>DATDOI010000093.1:0-3013 GCA_035293325.1 Candidatus Altimarinota bacterium | reverse complement strand
ATCATGCAAGCAGTCATTGTCAGAAAAAATTATCCTCGGCAGACCCAGACGTTCATGGCTTTGACGCTCGTGATACTTGTGGGGTCGGCCGTATACGGCTACTCCCAGTACCAGAATCTTTCGGCGGCCCAGACGGCATTGCGCGACGGCCAGACCAAAATTACTGAGCTTCAGAGTACCTCGGCGCAGCTTTCCGAAAACTACACGGCCCTCACCGCCACCTATAACGAGACGTTCCAGGGCGTCCGTCAGGCCATCGACAGCGTCTACCCCACGGAAGAACAGTATACGAAGCTCACACAGGATCTGGACGATTTTGTGAACAAAAACAACACCCGCTTCAATCCCATTTTCATGAGCGATTTGAAGTTCAGCAAGTCACGCATCGACAAGGAAACCGAATATGCAATCCTGCCTTTCAGCCTGACACTTCAGACAACGAAGGAGAATTTTGAAAAATTTCTGCAGTACGTTGAAAATTCCGGATCACTTGATGAAGGCACGCGGCTCATTGAAGTCCGCGCCATTTCCATCAATTTTGCCGGTAATCAGCAGTCCGTGTTTGCAGCGGCCGAAGATGGTCAGCAGATTGAAATTATAAGCGTCTCCGTTTCGCTCAACGCTTATTTCCAGCCGTCGTCCGAAGAGCTCGCAAAAACAAAGCCGGCCCCCAAGAAAAAATAATGGCTCACGTTTTCCATGGTTGAAACCGCTGAAAAATTACAACAGTTACAGGAGGCGATCCTCTCGGGCAATATTCCCCAGATGGTGCTCAGCACCATAAGTTATGCCCTGGATCTCCGGTCTTCGGATATTCATATAGAGCCCGAAGAAAATACCGTGCGTATCCGTTATCGCGTGGACGGTGTTTTGCGCCAGGTGGTGGAGTATCCGCACAATATTCACCCGGCCGTGGTTTCGCGCATCAAAATCATGTCGAATCTGAAAATCGACGAACAGCGCATCCCTCAGGACGGACGGTCCACGGTCACAACCAAGGATAACCGCGAAATGGATCTGCGTATTTCCACACTCCCGACGGTAAAAGGCGAAAAGGTGGTAATGCGTATTCAGGATAAGTCACGCAAAATTCCCGATCTGGGCGAACTTGGCGTTCAGGGCATGGCTCTGAAATTTTTTACGGAGGCTCTCGATCTGCCGAACGGCATTATTCTTACAACCGGTCCAACGGGTTCCGGCAAGACCACCACCATGTATTCGGCCATGAACCGGCTGAACACGATTGACGTGAATATCATGACCATTGAAGATCCGGTGGAAATTCAGATGGACGGACTGAACCAGAGTCAGGTGCATCACGATATTGACTACACTTTTGCGAACGGATTACGCACCGCGCTCCGTCAGGATCCCGACATTATCATGGTGGGAGAGATCCGTGACCGCGAAACAATAGATATTGCCATTGAAGCGTCGCTTACCGGTCATCAGGTATTTTCCACCATTCATACGAACAGCGCCGTGGAAACCCTCACCCGTATTATTAATATGGGAGTCCCACCCTTTCTGATGGCCTCCACCATTGAACTTATCATCGCCCAGCGTCTGGTTCGAAAGCTTTGTCAGGCATGCAAGGTACCTCTCCAGCCTGATGCCCAGGTTCTGGAACTCGTGAAGAAAGCCGTCTCAAATATTCGTTCACAGGATGAGATCGAGCCGGACAAACTTCAGACGCTTCAATTTTACGGCCCCAAGGGGTGCGTTGAATGTGAAAATATCGGTTTCAAAGGACGCGTCGGTCTCTATGAGGTTATGCGCATGAGCAACGATCTTCGCCGTATGATCCTTACGCAGGCTTCCGCGATAGATATTGAAAAAGCCGCCCTGAAAAACGGGATGGTGAGTCTGGAACAGATCGGTATCATCAAGGCTTTAAAGGGAGAAACGAGCCTGGAGGAAGTGTACCGTGTCGCGAAGAAGATGGAAGAATATTAGTCCACAAATAAAAATCAATAATCAATAATTCAGATGCCAGAGAAACAAGCCCAGGGATTCGGCTACGGCGAAAAAGGACAAACCTTTGAGCTTGAGAAGGAGCTGAAGGCGGGTCCCAAGACACCAAAAGAGAAGCAGATAACCCTGAATATCGCCGAAGCAAGCGGCGCGAAAATTCTGCTGCGCCAGAAGCAGGGGATGGTTAAATTTACCGGGAATCCCATTATTGACTTCTATCGCAAGCTCAACGATTTTGTCGTTGAACATTCGAAAGTGAATGTGAAAGAGAAGGCGGTCATGTTTCGCCTTCTTTCCGTGATGCTTAATGCCGGATTACCTCTTATTCGTTCGCTCAACACTCTTGGGGTACAGTCTGAAAAAAATCCAAAACTGGCCAAAATCCTTTTCGAGATGGCCCGATCCATCGAAGGAGGTCAGAGTCTTTCTGAAGCGATGTCACAGTATCTTGAGGTCTATACCGATGCAGAAATCGGTGTCATTAAAGCGGGTGAGGCGTCCGGTCAGCTGAACAAAACACTCCGCTCCCTGGCAGAAGAACTGGAAAAAACGGCCAGCGTAACGGGAAAAATCAAAGGCGCGATGATCTATCCCGCCGTGATCATGAGTCTGCTCGTACTCGCAATCTTTTTGATGATGATTATGGTTGTGCCGCAGCTGACGCGTCTGTTTACCCAGACTGCCCAGGAACTTCCGCTTCCGACCCTCATACTTATAGGTGCGAGCGATTTTGCCGTCAATCAGTGGCCTTTTGTCATCCTGTTTGTCGTCGTTTTCGTTATCGTGTTTTCAATGTGGAGAAAAACGCGCTCCGGCCGCTACATACTGGATCTCATAAAACTGAAGATGCCCATTTTCGGGAGTGTTTTCCAGAAAGGAGCGCTTTCCCGCTTTGCGCGTGGCTTCAGCAACCTTTTGGGAAGCGGTGTACCGATCATTAAATCTATTGAAATAGTCTCCCATGCCATTGGCAATGAGGTCTATAAAAGACGCCTTTTGCTCACGGCGGAAGATATGAAACGCGGTATTCCCATGGCGG